>DATLWH010000191.1:0-12248 GCA_035576505.1 Thermoanaerobaculia bacterium
GGGGACTGCCAGGATCGCGACGAGTGCGAGAAAGTAACCCCGAAAGAGCAGAGCGGGAAGAATCCATACGAGCAGGCCGTACAGAGCGAAGACCAGGACATCCCAGCAGATTGCGCCCAGGAGAATCGTGCGGCCGCTGACCAGGCCGCTGTCATGGAGGCGCATCGCAATCCATGCAGCGGCGGATAGTTTGACGCAGACCAGAACGGCAAGGATCGAGGGGAAGGCGTTCCACAACACGCCCATCAGGAATCTGTTGCCGAAGACCCAATGGGCGAGCGGCACGATGGCCGCGAGAGCCGACAGGGAAACAAACACGCTCGCCTTGACGACCCATTCGCGGCCGCTCATGCCGATGGACAGGCTCTTGACGAGTTGCTTCCATGTCGACACCAGCAATCCTACGAATCCCAGCAACACGATCACGATCGCGCGGGGCGTGCCGACGAATCCGATCAGGTCATGGTTCCATTCGATCACCAGCGGGAAGGTGCCCGACAGTGTCAGTGCCAGGGGCATGGCCACCAGGACCAGCAGCCACGCGGCAAGCGTGCTCCAGATCGTCGCCTTCAGCTTGGCGGCGATGAGCGAGGCGCTGGTCAGAGGGCGCGTGGCCATGAACGGCGTCAGGCCATAGGAATCGCTCCCGTGTGTGTTCGATTGGCTGACCGTCGCGGCGGCGAAGGCGGCCATGAGAGGTGGCGTGAGCAGAACGCCGGCAAGTATCTCGAAGACGATCACCGGCGTCTCGCGGAAGACGAAAAGCAAGGCCAGCTCGAACGGCAGCAGAATCGCCACCAACGCCGGCAGCGACCGGCCATACTGCCGCCACTCGAACCACGCCTGGGCGCGGGCGGGCGACGGAAAACGGTCTCGCTGCCGCGGCAGGACGTCGGCGATCTGTCCAATCCCCGCGAAGATTCCGCGCCAATCGGCGACATCGCCGCGGCGAGCCCGTGCCACCGCGAAGCGGGCGACGAGATACGCGAGGGGAACGTGCGGCGCCAGGAGCGCCAGCATCACCGGCTCGGGCGCTTTGTAACGGAGCGCCAGGAGAATGACCGAGTCGATCGTCGCCAGCCACAGCACGGTGATGATGACGCGCAGCCCCGGCAGAGGGTACGGCATCCACGTCAGCGCCTGCGTCCAGGCCAGAAGCGACGCGGCCAACAGAGCCGGCCAGAGGATCGGAACGTCGACGTCGGACGGCCACACCGCCAGTAGCCTCGTCGCCAGCCACAGCATGGCCATGGCCGCCGCGCCGTAGAGCATCGGCCACCCCGCCAGCGCGGCGCTCGTCAGCGGCAGCGTGAACATGCGGGCGGGATACATCGATTGGCGCGCGGCCAGGTCGCCGGCAAGGCCGAAGCTGAACACCGCCAGGAAATAGATGAATGTCGCCGTCAGGGGGACGACCACCACCAACGCAAAGCTCTCGTCATCGAAATGGACCGGTTGCCCACGCCTCAGGATCAGGAGCCGGATCGCCGCCAGCACGAGCAGGTAGCCGGTCAGGCCGATCAGGCCCCAGCGGTGGCGTTCGTGAAACTCCCAGGCGATTGCGGCAGCGGGCGAACGCATGACTTAGGCCTCCGCGGCCGATCCGACATGAGCGACGAAAATCTCGTCGAGGGAGGGAGCGCGCTCGGCCACGATGCTCGCTCCCCAGCCGGCCACAACCGCTTGCAGCCCGGCCGAAGCGCCGCGAACTACGGCCGTCCATTCCTGGCCTCCGCCATCCCATCGCAGCACGCCATCGGCAGCCGGGGGGTGAGGCCGCGGCTCCGCGAAGCGCACGGTCAGGCGGCGGTGCGAACCTCTGATCTCATCCAGCGGCGCGCTCAGCACGATCCTCCCCTGCCGGATCATCGTCACGTGATCGGCGACCTGCTCCACTTCCTCCAGCAGATGCGACGAAAAGAGCACCGTGCGGCCTTCATCGGCGATGGTGCGGATGACAGCGCCGAGAATGTCGCGGCGAACGATGGGATCGAGGCCGGACGACGGCTCATCCAGCACCAGCAATTCAGGGCGGTACGCAAGCGCGACGAGCAGTCCCGCCCGCGCCTTCTGCCCCTTGGAGAGGTTCTTGACCTTCGTCGTCGGATCGAGCGCGAACGTCCGCCGCAGCTCCTCGGCGTAGGCATCGTCCCAGGCGGGATAGAACGCGCGCGAGTAGCGAATGAGCTCGTCAACCCGCATCCAGCCGGGGAGGTCGTTTTCTTCGGAGAGATAGCCGATGCGCGACAGGACGGCCACCGGATCGGCGATGGGATCGAGGCCGAAGACGCGCACCGAGCCGCTCTCGGCACGGAGCAGACCGAGAATGTGTTTGATGAGCGTCGTCTTCCCCGCACCGTTCGCGCCGACGAGGCCGTAAACCGCCCCGCGCGACATCGATACATTCACCGAGGCCAGAGCGGTCTTAGCACCGAACCGGCGCGTCAGCTCCGAGATATTGATGACCGCTTCGCTCACCCTCGGACCACCTCACTATCTCCTTGCAGGTGGCAGCGATGATTCGCGCCGCCTGATTGGATTCGGCTCACCAGGCCTCGAGCCGCTGCGAAATAGTAGTCGGCATTTCTCGCGAGCGTAACGCGATGCAACAGCCCTTCGCCGGCGCGACCTTCCTCATGATCTAATCTGCTGCGCCCGGGATTGGGGGTTCTGCATGTCGGTGCTCTGCAAACCTAATCCTTCGATTACGGCGCGGCTGGCGCGCGGCAAGTCACTACGCAAGGACCTGCCGCGGGCCAAGCAAGGCGACTGGCAGCCATCGTCCGACAGGCCTGACCCGATCGCTACTCTGCAGGGCGCGGACAGCGGCCGCGTCGCCGATCTGCTGCCAATCAAGTACGGGCGGATGGCGGCGTCGCCGTTCGGCTTCTTCCGCGGCGCCGCCCCGGTGATGGCGCGCGATCTCTCGGCGCTGCCGCGCACGGGCCTGCTCGTACAACTCTGTGGCGATGCGCACATCCGAAACCTCGGGGCCTTCGCATCGGCCGAGGGAAACATCGTGTTCGATATCAACGACTTCGACGAAACCATCGCCGGTCCGTGGGAGTGGGACATGAAACGGTTGGCCACGAGCTTCGTCCTGGCCGGCCGCGAATCGGGGACGACGGACCGCCGGTGCCGCGATGGGGTGGCGGTGCTGATGGAGTCGTATCGCAGCGCCCTGTCGCGTTTTGCCCTCACCCCATTTCTCGATTTGGCGCGGCACCGCGTCGGACGCGAGCTCGAGGCCAGGCCCATCGACGCCCTTCTGAGAAAGGCCGAGCGTTCCACGCCGCTCCGGAACCTGCAGAAGCTCACCACGCGCGAGAGCGGAGGCATCCAATTCGCCAACCGCCCGCCGCTGCTTCAGCGCCTCACCGGCAAGGAAGCAGAGAACGTGCTGGCGTCGCTTCCGGCCTATCGCGGAATGCTCACGCCCGAGCGCCGCTTGGTTTTCGATGCCTATCGACCCGCGGACGTGGCTCTGAAAGTGGTCGGTACCGGGAGCGTGGGTACGCGCGACTACGTCGTGCTCATGTTCGGAATCGGAGAGGACGATCCGCTCTTTCTGCAGATCAAGCAGGAGATGCACTCATGCTACGCGCCGTTCCTCGACGAACCGCCCGCTCCCCACGATGGGCAGCGCGTTGCCGACGGGCAGTTGCGCACGCAGATGACGTCCGATCCGCTCCTGGGCTGGACCTCGATCGACGGAAACCACTACCTCGTGCGCCAACTCGCCGATCACAAGTCGTCCATCGAGCCGCAAGACCTGAGCGGCTCGGCAATCATCGAGTACGCGCGCGTTTGCGGCGAAGTCTTCGCGCATGCGCACGCACGGACAGGCGACGCCGCGGCGCTGGCGGGTTACTGCGGGAAGCTCGACCAGCTCGATCAGGCCATGACGCGCTTCGCCATCGCCTACGCCGATGCGGCCACCGCCGACCATGCGTTGATGAAGGCGGCCATCCGCTCCCGCCGCCTCGTCGCGGCCACGGTATGAGACACGTCTCCACATCGAACCACCGACGGATCACTGGCATGAAAGCCGGCAGACATTTTGTTGAAGGCAGAGCACGCCTTCGAGATCGAAACACGACGAGCAGAGGGGGCAACTGCCCGATCGCGTCAACGCGAATTCAGTACGGACCGTCCAACGGAAGGAAGCAAAGGAAATGAAACGCGAACTCTTTTTCACCCTCGGATTCCTCCTCACCGCATGCATCTCTTTCTCGGCACTTGCCGACCCTCCCGAGCGCGTTGCCCGCTTGAACTTCATTCAGGGCGATGTCACATTCCGCCCCGCCGGGCTCGACGATTGGACCGACGCCACGGTCAATCGTCCGCTGATCGCTGACGACGAGCTCTGGACCGACCTGGCCTCGAAGGCGGAGCTGCATCTCGGCTCCTCCGCGATCCGGTTGGGGGAGTTGACCTCGTTTTCATTCCTTGCCCTGGACGATCACCTCGCCCAGATCCATCTCAGACAGGGAACGATCGACATCCGTATCCAGCGCCTCGGCGAGGAGGACACGTTCGAGATCGACGCGCCAAACGTATCGCTCTCCGCGTTGCGCCCCGGGAGCTATCGCATTTCCGTGTCGGCCAACGGCGAGCGGACGGAAGTGACGCTCCGAAGCGGTGAGATGGAAGGGATCTCCGAGGGAACCTCCTTCATCGTTCATCCGCATGAGTCCATGACGGTCGACGGCTACGGCGGCGATCAGACGCGCCAGATCGCTGATTTGCCCCCGCCCGACGGTTTCGACCGCTGGTGCCGCGACCGCGATCTCCGCGATGATCGCGCTGCCGCCTCGGCGCACGTTCCGCGCGAGGTCATCGGCTACGAAGACCTCGGCGACTTTGGTGTCTGGGAGAATTCTCCGGCGTACGGATGGGTGTGGGCGCCGCGTGCCGTCGTGGTCGGCTGGGCGCCCTACCGCTTCGGCCATTGGGCCTGGATCGAGCCGTGGGGCTGGACCTGGGTCGATGACGCGCCCTGGGGCTTCGCGCCGTTCCACTACGGCCGCTGGGCTGCAGTGAATGGGCGATGGCTCTGGGTTCCCGGCGCGGTCGTACACCCGGTCTACGCGCCAGCCCTGGTAGCCTTCGCGGGCGGTGGGCGCTGGTCTGCCTCCATCTCATTCGGAGGCGGAGCCGGGGTGGCCTGGTTCCCGCTCGCCCCAGGTGAGGTCTACGTGCCCTCCTATCGCGTCCGGCCTGCGTACGTTCGAGCCATCAACGTGAACGTCACGAACATCAACGTCACGAATATCAACGTGACGAACATTCACTACGCGAATCAGAACGTCGCGGGAGCGGTTACCGCGGTTTCCCGTGACGACTTCACGCGAGCGCGCCCGGTTGCCCAGGCCGCCGTGGTGGTCAATGTGAAGACCGCGGCATCGTTTCAAGTGGCCGGATCGACCGCCCCGATTGCGCCGCAGCAGGCCAGCGTTATCGGACGTTCGGTAAGTATGCCGGCCCGCATCGCGCACCCTCCTTTGGCGGTGTTTGACCGCCCGGTCGTCGCGAAGACCATCCCCCCGCCGGCGCCCGTTCCCTTTGCGGCGCGGCAACAAGTTCTGGATCAACACCCAGGACGCGCACTTGATGCTGCCGAGGTTCAGAACCTGCGTCCCATGGTCGTGTCGCAGCCAAAGGCCGTAATCCGCCCCGCCTTACGCACAGGCTTCGTCCCGCCGAAGGCGGCTGTTACGACGACCGCAAGCCCCGCCGCGAAACCCGGACCGGCAGTTGTCTCACCTGCAACCACGAATACCATCGGGGGCATCAACAAGCCCACGGAATCCACGAACACCATTGGGGGCTTCAACAAGACGACGACCTCCTCGAATACCACCACCAGTAACATCAACAAGCCGGCAACGGAAACAACAGGTTTCGTGCCGAAGGTGCCCAGACATGAGACACCGGTATTCGTACCGCCTAAGCCCCAACCGGTCACGGGAACCCAGCCCCCGACCGTCAATGGAGCAGTCACGACGAATTCGAAACCAGTTGTCGCCCCGCAGCCGATGTCAACGAATGAGGTAAAGACAGTGAACCAGCCGCCGCGCCGGCCGGTCGTGAATCAGGAGTTGAAGAAAGAACCGCCAAAAGAGGAGCTGAAGAAGGACCAACCGAAAAAGGAGCAGCCGAAGAAGGACGATTCGAAGAAAGACGACAAGAAGAAGGACGACAAGAAGAACGAACCGAAGAAAGATTGATTGCTGGTGCTGCGCCAGTCGTCCTCTCGAGCAACGCGCAGCCGCCAGCGCTCATCGATCCGGTAACGTTACGACCGCGACAGTCGTCTATCCGTCATGCGAAACGCGTTGGACGATCTACAAGGTGAACGACGCCGGCCTGTTCATGTTCGACCCCTCGCAGCATGACGACGGAGAGAAGTTCGTACTCGGGCATCGCATCCCGCCTGGCGGCGGTATTGCCGACGGCGAGATGGTGCTCGACATCCTGGCGCGACATCCTTCCACCGCTCACTTCATCGCTACGAAGCTTGCGCGCATGTTCATCAGCGACGATCCTCCCGAGTCGGTCGTTCAACGCGCCGCGGCTGTCTTCCTCGAGACCAACGGTTCCATCGCCGCTACGGTCCGAACCATCCTCAAATCCCGCGAGCTCGCGAATCAGCGCTCGTATGAAGCGAAGGTCAAGTCGCCCTTCGAATACGCGGTCTCAGCCGTGCGGCTGCTCGGGGCGGATACAGACGGCGGCAGACCCATTCTCGACTGGATCGCGCGGATGGGCGAGCCGATTTTCGGGCGCGTCACTCCCGACGGCTATCCGGATCGAGCCAATTCGTGGCTGTCGACGGGCACCCTGCTTCAGCGAATGAACTTTGCGACCGCGCTGGCGAGCAACCAGATTCCTGGCACAAAGTACTCCTCCGATTCCCGCGACCACGACACCACGCCGGTCGCGCTCATGATCGGATCGCCGAAGTTCCAGTTGCGATAGCGACGTCCGGCGGCCAGCCACGAGGCGGACGTATACTCCTCAGTCCCAGTAGAAAGGCGCACTCATGACGTGGTGGTCACTGATGTCCGCTGTTGCTGTCGGTTATGTCATCGGGCGGGCAATCGCTGGAGCGTTCCAAAAACTCGCGACGCTTTTCCTCTCATGGTGATCTCCTTACCTACCCCGCCATGGCTTTGAGCGCCGCCGTCAGCGGCGCGTAGAGGCGTTCGTGGTAGTTGAACGCTTCCCGGTAGATCTGCTGGAAGGCGCCGAGGTCTTTGGGGGCGACGACGAGGTTGACGCCGTAAAGGAAGGCGGCGTTGCCGTCGAGGGTGCGGAGGTTATCGGAGAAGAGGATGAAGAACGCCTTGCGGCGGTCGCTGGGAGTGAGGGCGATGATCGGGGCGAAATCGGCCAAGGGCGGCGCCGTTACCTGCGCCGGGTTGAGCATCACCAGCGGCGGGTACTCCTGCATGAAGTAATCGCGGGCCTCTTTCGGGGGGGCGATGACGATCGGCATGAAGCCGATGATCTTGGCCGCCTGCCGCAGGGCCGGATGATCGTTGCCGACGATCAGCGCTTTCGCGCCGAAGCCTTCGTCCTCCTCGTGCGCCTGTGCGGCGACCTCCGCGGCGTGCGGCGGTACCGCTTCCTGCGCCGCCGCCGCGGCGGCACCAGCCATCTCCAAATTGCGGCGGTCGACCGGCAACTTCGTCTGGCATACGGGACAGGGAACGAGTACGGGCTTCATCGGAAGCTTCGTCTCATCGAGGGAGAGCGTCTTCTGGCAGGAGGTGCAGGTGATCTTCATCGCCTTACTCCAGCATGGACAACATCGAATCGCCGTCTCCGGAGGGAGCCTCGGCGGAGTCCTCATCCTCGCTCAGGCGAAGGGCGAGGTTCGTCGGATTCGTGGCATAGGCGAGCGCGATCTCTTTCGTGATCACCTTCCTGCTCCATAGTTTCTCGAGCTCGTCGTCGAAGGTCTGCATGCCGTCGACCGACCCGTCGTGCATGGCGTCGATCAACGACCGCCCTTCGGTCTCGCCTTTGAGTACGTAGTCGCGCGTGCGCATCGTCGACTTGAGGATCTCCAGCACGGCCACACGGCCGCCGCCGGTCTTCGGCAGGAGACGTTGCGACAGGACGTAGCGGAACGATTGCGCGAACCGCGTCCGCACCTGCTGCTCCTGATCCTTCGGAAAGACGCCGACGATCCGGTCGATGGTCTTGGCCGCATCGATGGTGTGCAGGGTCGACAGGACCAGGTGTCCCGTCTCCGCCGCCTCCATGGCGATCTCGATCGTCTCGACGTCGCGCATCTCACCGATCAGAATCACCTTCGGGGCCTGCCGGAGAGCCGCGCGCAGCGCATGCGCGAACGTCTTCGTGTCTGATCCCAGCTCGCGCTGGTTCACGGTCGACTTGATGTGGCGGTGCATGTACTCGACCGGATCTTCGATCGTGATGATGTGGTAGGCCTCGTCGTTGTTGATCTTGTTGATCAGAGCGGCCAGCGTGGTCGACTTGCCGGAGCCTGTCGGCCCGGTTACGAGCACGATTCCGTTCTTGAGCTTGCAGATATTCGCCAGCTCGGGAGGGAGGTGGAGCGATTCGAGCGTCGGAATGCCCTCGGGGATGACGCGCAGGACGATGGCGTAGGTGCCACGCTGCGAGAAGATGTTCACGCGGAAGCGCGTCTTCTGCGGTATCGAGTACGAGAGATCGACCGATCCGTTGCCGAGCAGCGAGCGGGTGAGCTCCCGATCGCCGTGCAGCATGTGCATGGCGATCATCTCGGTCTGATAGGGAGTCAAGCGCGGAAGCCCGGGGAAATTGACCGGGACGAGCTTGCCGTCGATCTCCACCTGCGGCTGCCGCCCCACGGAGAAGTTCAGATCGGAAACGCGATCCGACATTTTCAGCATCGCCTCGAGAATGGCGTCGAGATTGAAGTTCTTCATGAGGTTCCTGAGTTGCTGGGTTGCTGGGTCGTCCGGCTGCCTGCACCCTTGCAACCCGCCCGCCGGGTTGCCGCCATTGTACGTGCAGTGCCAAGTACAATCCCCGCCATGTCGATCATCGCCCTCGATTACGGCGGCCGGCGCATCGGGGTGGCCGTGAGCGCTTCGGGCTCCATCGCCACACCGCATTCGGTGGTGAAGAACGAGGGTGAGATCGTCGAGACGCTGGCCGGCATCGCCCGCGAGCTCGACGCCGAGACCATCGTCGTCGGGATCCCGCGCCGCGCGCACAGCGACACTGGCCAGCAGAAGTTCCGCGATTTCGCGGAGCGCCTGCGGCAGAAGACGTGCAAGCCGGTCGTTCTCTGGGACGAAGCGCTCAGCACGACAGAGGCCTCCCGGAAACTGCGCGAGAACGGTACGAAACGACGAGACGCCCAACGCCAGATCGACATGCACGCCGCCGCCGTCATTCTTCAGTCTTACCTCGATGACCTCGCCAGGAGGACGTCATAGCACGGCGCGCGCGCGGCGGTGGCGGCTGCCGCAAACTCCTGCATTCGCTGGCCACCATCGCCATCTTTGCCGTCATCCTCACCATCGCCGGCGGCTGGTTCTTCCTGCGCGCCATGCGCACGCCGTACAGGAACTACAGCGAGCCGTTCAAGGACGTCGAGGTCCATCACGGTCTCCGCACCTCGGCGATCCTCAAACGCCTCGAGGCCGAGGGGATCATCCGGGACGAATACATCCCGCTCGTCTACATGAAAGTCGTCCGGTACAACGACAAGATCAAGGCCGGAATCTACGAATTCTCCAAGCCGATGACGTCCGAGGAGGTGCTGGACAAGCTGATCCGCGGCGACGTCATCGCCAAGAGCATCACCGTCAGAGAAGGGCTTGACCGCTTCGCGGTTGCACAGATCTTTGTGCAGGAGGGATTCGGGCGCGACGGGCAGTGGAACAAGCTGACTGCCGATCCTGAATTGATTCGCGATATCGCCCCCGAGGCCAAGACGCTGGAGGGCTACCTCTTCCCCGACACGTACAAATTCAATCCCGGGACCCCTCCGCACGCCATCCTGCAGGCGATGGTGACGAACTTCCGAAAACACTTCAGCGGTGAGATGAACTACATCACGACCGGCCTCGACCTCCACCAGACGGTGATCCTGGCGTCGATTGTCGAGACCGAGGCGCGCATGCCGCAGGAACGGCCACTGGTCGCTTCGGTCTACCTCAACCGCATCAACCGCAAGATGCTCCTCGGCGCCGACCCCACCGTCATCTACGCGCTGAAACTGGCCGGGCACTGGGACGGCAACATTCACAAAGCCGACCTGCAGATCGACTCCCCCTTCAACACCTATCGTTACCACGGCCTGCCTGCCGGCCCGATTGCCAATCCCGGCCTGGCCTCTCTGCGCGCGGCGGCCGCGCCGGCGAAGACCGACTTCCTCTACTTCGTGGCCAAACACGACGGTACACATGCCTTCGCCACGAACCTCGCCGACCACGACCGCAACGTGCAGGTCTATCAGATTCAGTGGTATCGGAATCTCAAAGCTCGGTAACGCGGGGGTCGGGTGTCGGGGGTCGCGGGTCGGAAAGGCGGACTGTGCATGGTCTCCAATCCACCACCCCTCCCGTTCTACGATTCCCGGTCTACGACTCCCGACTCCCGACCCCCGACACCCCATCAATCGACCAAATAACTCACTGCGAATAACCTTTCGTGGTATCCTCTACGCACCGCACGCAAACATTGGGGGTCCCGCGAGTATGTCTGCGAAAAACCGTCCGTACGAGCAGTTCGGTCCGTTCATCCTGTTCAAGAAGCTCGAGACTGACGCATTCGGCGATCTCTGGCGCGCAGGCCGCGTCGACAGCGGCGAGCTCGGTCCGATCATGGCCGTGCGACGGCTCTCGGGCGGCGACCGCGCCGCGCTCGTGCAAAGCGCCGCGGACGCGAATCAGCTCGTGCCGCTGCTGAGCGGTACGACCTTCGCGAAAGATCAGACGATCGATGTCGCGAACGGCGTTCCGTTCGTCGCCCACGAGTACTCGGGAGGACGATCGCTGCGGCACATCATCGACCGCGCCCGCGGCGGCACCGGGGTGGCGCCGAACCCCGTACCGCTCGATCAGGCCATCGTCGTCGCCGAAAAGATCGCGCTCTCTCTGGCGACGACGGCCGACCTCAAGTATCTCGGCAATCGCCTGGCCCACGGCGCGCTCATCCCTCAGTTCGTCTGGATCACGGATGAAGGCGAGATCCGCGTGGCCGGCCAGCAGCTCGGGAAGGGCCTGGTGGCCTCGCTGCGCGATTCGAGGGTGGCCGGGGACCTCGGGAAGTACTTCGCGGCGGAGTATCGCCTCTCGGGAACGATTACGAAGACGACCGATGTCTATTCGCTGGGGGCGATCCTCTACCTCCTGGTCACCGGCAACGAGCCTCCTGACGCGATCACCGGCAGCGCCTTTGCGCAGACGATCCGCGCGGCTAAGACGTTCTCGGGGCAGCCGCTTCCGGATGACATCCGCGCCATCATCGAGAAGTCGCTGGCGATTGACCCCAATGCGCGCTACGCCTCCATCGGCGACATGAAGCAGGTGCTCTCGGCGCTGGTACACGGCGGCAACTACTCGGCATCGACCTTCAATCTCGCCTTCTACCTGAGCAATCTGCTGAAGAAGGAGCTGGAAGGCGAAACGCTGGAGCGAGAGAGAGAGTCGAAGGTGAATATGGCCGCCTACGCGCAAGCGGCGGCGGCTGCTCCGATGGCGGAGACGCCGTCGTCCGGTGAGGCCACGGCGAAAAGCCGCATGCCGTTGTTTGCCGTTGCGGCAGCCGTGCTGGTCGCGGTGGGAATCGGCGCGTTCGTGATGTTCAAGCCGAAACCGGCCGCACCGGTTCTGCACGCGGCGGTTCCTCCCCCGAAACCGAAGGTGGTCATCTCGCAGCCCGTAATCGCCGCGGGCCCTCAAACGGCGACCGCGCCACTCGATCCCGCGGCGGAGAAGAAGGCCTTCGAGGCAGCGGTGCAGCAGAAGATGCAGGAAGAGATGATGAAGCTGCAGGCTGACATGAACAAGCAGCTCAAGCAGCAGCAGTCCAAAAACGCCCCCGTGCAGACGGCAAGCCTGGTCACACCGTCGCAGGCGTCGCAGCAGGACGATCGCGGAGGATCCGCCGCCGCGCTCGACCAGCGCCGGGTGGCGGCACGGCAGGAGACCACCGTACCGACGCAGAGCGTTGCCCAGCAGCAGCCGCCGGTGATCCCGCAGCCGCAGCCTGCTGCA
>DATLWH010000192.1:0-4016 GCA_035576505.1 Thermoanaerobaculia bacterium
CACGACTTCCCGCTCGGCGAGATGCTCTCGGGCCTGGGCGTTCCTGATGTCTCCGGGCGGGTCGGCAAGCCGTTCTACTTCACGTCAGAGCTCGATTTTCACCGCGCCGGCTCGAACGAATTCTCGATCGAGGTGGTTCAGCTCGAGGACAACAAAGGCGTCATATCCGCCAAGATCCAGGGGCCGCCGAACAAATTGTTCGGAACGCCACCGTACATCTCCATCCCCATGACCATCACCGTTGCCGACGATCGCAACGCGGTGACCATCGAAGAGAGCGGCCAGAGGGTGACGTTGCGCCCCGGGGAGTGGAGCGGCTGGACCGACTTCGTCTTCCCGTTCAATCCTCTGATCAAGATTCACGGCATCAGCCGCTTTCATCTGATCGCCTCACAGCCGGAAGTGAAACTGTATTTGTCGCCCATCAACTTCGACCCGCGCAGCCTCCCGCCCGGCTTCAACATCTCGACGCCGCCGAAATGGGCGCCCCAGCTTGCGCGCGATTACGGCCTGTACAAGACGCTCGGCTGGCAAATTGACACCTGGGCCATCTCCGAAGGCTTCGCGGATGAGCAGATGTTCTGGGATGACATGACCTTCACGGTGGCCCAGGACCGGAAGATGTTCGATGCGTTCCTCGGCGGCGACGACGAGCTGATGGTGCAGTGCTTCGAGTTCCCCGACCGGGTCGGCCACGTTTTCTGGCGGCTCATGGACCCGAAGCATCCGGCGTACGACGCCGCCCTGCACGCCAAGTGGGGCGATGCGCTCCTTCGCTCGTATCAGCTCATGGACGCGATCGTCGGCGATGCCATGGCGGCGGCCGAGAAGAAGCACGCCGCGCTGATCGTCCTGTCGGACCATGGCTTTGCATCGTTCCGCAAGTCCGTGAACTACAACACCTGGCTGGTCATGAACGGCTACATGTCGCTCAAAGCCGGTGTTCAGGTGAAGGACCGCAACGTCGAGATGCTGTTCGACTCCGGCCAGTTCTGGGAGAACGTCGACTGGTCGCACACCCGCGCCTATGCCATGGGCCTCGGCGAGATGTACATCAATGTGAAAGGCCGCGAGGCACAGGGCATCGTCAGCCCGGGCGGCGAGTACGACGCCCTCAAAGCCGAGTTGAAAGCACGCCTCGTGACGATGACGGACCCCGAGACGATGGAGCACCCCGTCCGCCGCGTGCTGGCCCGCGAGGAGATCTACCGCCAGTTCGACCCGAACCTGATCCCCGATCTCTTCGTCACCAACAACGACGGCTACCGCGTCTCCTGGCAGACGTCCCTGGGCGGCATCCCCAAACAACTCATCGAGCCGAACAAGCAAGTCTGGAGCGGCGACCACTGCTCCGTCGACCCCGAGATCGTGAAGGGCATCTTCTTCTACAACCGGAAGCTGGCTACTCCGCGAGCGCCCTACATTGCGGATGTGTATCCGACCGTGCTGGGTTTGCTCGGAGTGAAGGCTCCATACGAGTTGGATGGAGTGGAATTGAAATGAGGTCGGAGCTCTTACAGCGAAGACTAACTCACGGACTCCTGAGAGCTAACAGCTAAGAGCCAAGAGCTAAAAGTGGATTACAAACGCCTCCTCACCCAAGTCGAGCGCACGCTCGAGCAGATCGAAAACACCGAATCGACCCGCTTCACCATCGAACAGATCGGGCAGACGATCGCTACGAACTTCCGGCACGAGCTCGGGATTACCGGCGGACGGATCTACGAGCTCACCGACGAGAACAATTACGAGCTGGTCGGACGCTTCGGCGAGTCTAGTGAGGGGCCGCTCGGGATCTCCGTTCCACGCGACTACAAGCCGATCGAGCTCGTGCTGGAGAACGGCGTCGTGGTCATGGACCCGACGGATCCGGGCGTCGATCCGGTGCTCGAGAGCAAGCTCGGTGCGCAGAGATTCGCCGCCGTTGCCGCCGGCGACAATCATTCCCACATCCTGGGGTTCGACGTCGCCCCGAACCTGAGCCGCGAGGACATCCTCTTCTCGCTCAATCTCATCCGCTACACCGTCAACCAGCGGCTTCGGGCCGATCGCTACCAGTCTCTCATCGTCGAAGCACAGCGCATCCAGCAATCGATCCTTCCGCAACGGGTGCCGCAGTACGCGGGCTTTGACATATGGGGGAAAACCGTGCCCGCCGAGGTCGTCAGCGGCGACTTCTATGACTTCATTCCGATCTCCGACAACATCCTCGGGCTGGCCATCGCCGACGGATCGGGGCACGGCCTCCCGGCGGCCCTGGTCGTGCGCGACATCTACATGGGGCTGCGCATGGCCACCGACCGCGACTTCAAGATCATCCGCACCATGGAGAAGCTGAACCACATCATCCATCGCGGCCGGCTGACGACGAAGTTCGTGTCGCTTTTTTACGGCGAGCTCGAAACGGGCGGAATTCTCATCTACTGCAATGCCGGCCACAACTTCCCCTTTGTCCTGCGCGCCGATGGGAAGACGATCGAGCTGCTCTCGAACGGAGGGCCGGTGCTCGGGCCGACACCCGATGCCACCTACATGCGTGGCTTTGCCAAGCTCGGCGCAGGCGATCTTCTCTGCCTCTACACCGACGGCGTCGTCGAGGCCCACAACACCGACGACGAGGAGTTCAGCCTGGAGAGGCTCGAAATGCTGGTCGCGGAGAATCGGCACCGTTCGGCCGAAGAGATCGGGCGGGAAGTGCTCGCGCAGGTCAAGGAGTGGGGGCCGGGCGAGCAGGACGATCGTACGGTAGTCATCGTGAAAGCGGTGGCGCCGTGAGCTTGCGGGGTCCCGCCGTTGCGCGGTCGCGCGGCATGTTGATCGAAGGATTATTCTTGCTCATCCTGACCGTGTAACCTCACGAGCCCGCAACCGCATGAACGACGTCCTCTACATCAACGGCCGTTTCACGACCACGGCGGAGCGGGTCATCGGAGTCGAGGACCGGGGCTTCCAATTCGGAGACGCGGTCTACGAGGTGTTCAAGTTCCTCGGAAAGCGGCCCGTCTTCCTGGCCGATCACTACCGAAGGATGGAGCACGGCTTGCGTGAGATCGAGATCCGCTCGCCGTGGGATGAAAGCCGGTTCGCCGCGATCATGCGCGAGCTGATCGCCAGGACCGCGTTCGACAACGGCATCGTCTACATCCAGGTCTCGCGAGGGGAGTCGGAGCGCGCCCACTTTTATCGCGACGATCTGGAACCCACCGTCGTCGCCTACTCGCGCATCTTCACATTTCCGGATGCAGCGAAGAAAGAACGCGGCGTCCGCCTCATCACCACAACCGATCTCCGCTGGAAGCATTGCGATGTGAAGTCGGTGAACCTTCTGGCGAATGCGTTGGCGAAGAAGAAGGCCCAACGCGCCGGTGCCGACGAGGTACTGCTCCTTAATGACGGTGTGGTGCGCGAAGGAGCCAGCTCGAGCTTCTTCGGCGTACGCGGCCAGACCGTCATCACCCATCCGCTCGATGAACACATCCTGCCCGGTGTCGTGCGCGACCGGGTCGTGGGCCTTGCCCGCGCCGCCGCAGTCCGCGTCGACGAACAGCCGCTCCCGGCGAGCGAGCTGTTTGATGTCGATGAGGCGTTCATCACGAGCACGACGATGGGAGTCTTGCCGGTGGCGGCAATCGACGGACGAACACTTCGGCGCGGAGGCGTCACGCCGGTGCTGCAGCGTCATCTGGACGAAGAAGAACGGCGCGATGCCGGGCTAGTGTCGTCCTAAGGTGAGACGCGGGTGTACGCCGAGGTTTCGCGCACCGATGTGCAGAAAAAACGCGCCCGCGAACGCTGATCCGACCAGTGCCAGTTGCAGGAGCCTGTCGACCAGGGACCCCGCAAACCAACCGGTCACAATAAAAAAGAAGAGTGTCACGAAGGCGCACAGGAAGTAGGTGACACCCACCACGGCGAGGGCGAGGTTGCCCGATCGCGACCGAATCGTTATCTGATGAAACATAACGCCCTCCGCAGTCCTCACGAATGAATGAGACCAGAATGATACTGCCGTCTTT
>DATLWH010000193.1:0-4874 GCA_035576505.1 Thermoanaerobaculia bacterium
CCTCGGCGATGCGCTGCGCTTCCTTGATGCCTTTCGGACCGGGCGTGAGGATCAGCTCCGCGCCGAGGGCCTGCAACAGCTTGCGGCGCTCCACCGACATCGTGTCGGGCATCACCAGGGTGCACTTGTAACCCTTTGCCGCGGCCACGAAGGCCAGGCCGATTCCGGTGTTGCCACTCGTCGCCTCGACGATGGTGTTTCCCGGTTTGATCTCGCCCGCCTTCTCCGCCTCCGAGACCATGGAGATGGCGATGCGGTCTTTGACCGATGAGAGCGGATTGAAGGATTCGAGTTTGGCATCCACCTCGGCCGCTCCGGCGGGGACGATGCGGTTGAGTCTCACGAGAGGCGTGCGCCCGATCAACTCGGTGATGTCGTTGTAGATCTTCCCGTGCATTGTCTTCCTCCTGAATGCAAAAAGACCCGAGCGATCTGCCCGGGTCTCATTCGATGAAAAGTGGCTGTTGGAATCGCCTACGTTCGCTCGAACGGACATGTGAGGCGGCGGCAACAGGTCGTAAGCTGCATGTGGCCCGTGACGCTACGACGGTTGGCCGCGGTTGTCAAATGTGTGCGATTGCTGTGCGGTCGCGCACGTCACGCCGCGTTACTGGCCTCTCCAAGGTACCGATATCCGATCTTGGCTACGGCCACGATCACGGCGGCATCGGTTCCGACCGCTTTCTGCAGTTTGCGGCGGAGGCGTGTCACGTGGGTGTCGACGGTACGGCTGTTGAGATTGAGATCGACACGGTAGTTCCAGACGCGCGAGAGCAACTCGTCCCGGGGTACGACGCGCTCCTTGTTGCGGAAGAGGTACATGAGCAGGTCGAATTCTTTCGGCGAGAGCTTCAGCTTCTGGTCCTTCGCCGAGGCTTCCCGCGTCGAGGGATCGAGCTTGATGAGCGTATCTTCGCAGACGGTCTTCGTCGTGAGCGACGTAGCATCGCTGCGCCGCATCACGGCGTCGATGCGGGCGAAGAGCTCCTGAAGACCGAACGGTTTGGTGATGTAGTCGTCGGCCCCCCCGCGCAACCCGCGCACTTTGTCGGTTTCCTGCCCGCGGGCGGTCAGAAGGATGACCGGGATTTTCGAGAATTTGCGGATGTGATCGAGGACTTCAAAGCCGCTCTTCTTCGGCAGCATCAGGTCGAGCAGCACCAGATCGGGCGATTCGGCGTGAAACATTCGGATCGCTTCTTCTCCGTCGCCGGCCAGCACCGTTTCGTAGCTCTCCATGCGGAGATTGATCTCGAGCCCCTGCCGCAGGCCAGCTTCGTCTTCAACCACTAAGATTTTCGTCATCGGCAATCTCCGGTGTATGTACGACCTTCAGCGGCCAGTGTTTCTAGAGCGTCTGCGGAGCGAGCTGCGCCAGGGATGCGGCCTTCTGCGATTGCGGCCTCGGGAAGAGGAGCCGGAACGTTGAGCCGGCGCCCAGCTTCGATTCCACTTCGATCGTGCCGCCGTGCGAGGCGATGATCTGTTGCACCAGAGTCAATCCCAGACCCGCACCGCGGCGGGTCTGCGTGTCGGAGAACTGCGCGCGGTAGTACGGCTCGAAGATGTGAACCAGGTCGTCGGCATCGATCCCGATACCGCGGTCTTTCACTTCGATCGCGATCGACGTCTCTGTCTGCCTCAGGATGACGTCGATGACCTTGTCCTCATCGCCGGAGTACTTGATGGCGTTGTCGATCAGGTTCAGCACGGCGCGCGAGACGGCATCACGGTCCCACGACTGCTCGTCGACCGCGTCCTCGATATGGAGCGTGACGTCGAAGCCGCGGCTCCGAATCCATGATTCGTAGGTCGAGACGAGCGAGGTCAGAAGATCGCGCGGGTAGACCGGTGTGAACGCCAGCGCTTTGGCACTGCTGTTCTGGATGCGGGCCACGTCGAGGACGTTCTCGACGAGGTGGGAGAGGTGCAGCACCTCGCGGAGAATCGAGTCTTCGATCTCGTGACGCTGCTTCTCCGGCAACCGCGTGGCGCCGCGTTTGAGCGTCTCCGCGCCGAGGCGGATCATCGAGAGCGGCGTGCGCAGCTCGTGCGAGACGTTGGCCACCAGCGCGCCGCGCAGCTTCATCGTGTCGGCCTCGCGCATCAGGCCGCGCATGGCCAGGAAGGCGCCCAGCGCCGTGAGCGACAAAGCGAAGGCGCTGAGGAGGATGCTGATCAGCCGGGCGTTCTCCCACCCCGACGTTCCGTAGCCGGTTTCAACGAAACCGCGTACCGCGTAGGACGACAGCGGCGTGGCCAGCGGCGTGATGAACGCGTAGCCCTTGCCGGTCTTGATCGCGCCGGCGGCGGATGGGTTTTCGATGATGGCCACCTGCGCCTGCTGCGAGAGCCCTTTCGCCTGCATGAGCGGCTGGTGCGCTAGCGCGGGGCGTATGCGAGCCAGAAGCAGGGCGGGATCGTAGGTGTAGCGAACGATGCCGCTCGCGGAATAGAGCTCCCGCGTCAGGCGCGTGCCCGTGTGCGCCGTTCCGGGTTGCTCGCTGGCGTAGATCGCGCTGGAGGGATCGGAGTCGGGAACGTACAGCGCGGAGATGATCCAATCGTTGTCGTGGATCCAGTTCTGCAGCTCGGACGACGACGGCGAGCGCCGCTCCACCCCCTGCCATTCCTCCGAGGCCCGGTGCAGCTCATTGCCGACGGCCGTATCGATCCGGCGCGCCGTGATGTCGGCGGCATAGCCGGCGTACTGCATCGCCAGCGTGTTGACGCCGTGCTCCATCCGCGCGGAGAGGACGTACGAGCGCCAGGCCAGGACTCCCAGACCGACCGTGACGATCAGAAAGGGGATGAGGATCGCCGAGACGTGGTCCGGCCGGTCACCCGCTCGCGGGCTCACCTTCCACTTCGCCAGAAAGGCACGGACCATTTGTCTCCGTCATCACGGCGGCGGCGCTGTCGCTGTGGCCATGGAGTGTGCCTGAGCCAAGTGCTGCGCCACCATCCTGTCGATCTGCGCTTTCGAGTACGGCGCCAGCCGCACGTCGATCTTCTTCAAGATCCCCTGACGCTTGATGATGATCCAGAGCACTCCTGTTTCTTTCGCGCTGTAGAGGATCTGCTTGAAGTCCTTGATATCCGCCTCGACGGTGCTGCGGCCGTTGACGGCCATGAGCCGGTCGCCGGGCCGGAGATCGGCGCGCGCGGCCGGACCGTCTTCGTTGATCGCCTTGATGGCGATGCCGGGATCGAGCTCTTCGATCTGCGCTCCGAGGTAGCGCCGGCCGCTGGAGAGCTGACGGATGGCCTGCTCGCATTCGCGGGCGGAGGCGGTGCACATCTTCCGGTCGTCGGCGTACGCCGCGGGAACGAAAAGAAGCGCCGCAAACAGGAAATGGGGAAGTCGAGCTGTCATGGTTGGGAGACGGCGTCCTTGGCCGACGCTCAATCTAATCCGCTATCGTCCGGATGTTGATTACAAATCAGCAAATGTCGAATGAATTCCCTCTAATACAAGAAGTTAGCTGCATTTGTCACGTAAAACGAAACACGCCGAAGGCGGCGGCGACGTGAAAGTCGGGCGGGGTCTTCAGCGACGGCTGCCAGGCGCTGAACTCGTCGCCGTGCCGAGTACTGCGATCGATGCGGAAGAGGTTGGCACGCCACTCGTCTCCGCTCCTCGGCGGGACGCCGAGCGAAGCGAACGGCAGGCGGATGACGATGTGCCACGTGCGCCCTTCGCGCCGCAACGCGGCGAAGAGGTCTGTACAGGTCCAGGAGAGGTCGGTCGTCATCGTGGCCCGGGCTCCGTCGGGCGAGTCGATGCGGGCGTCGAAGGTCGTCCCGAGAGGGTTGACCTCGATCTCGAAGTATGGCGTGAGGCCGGCCGGCGCGAGGAAGACTTCGACGACGTCTTCCTGCCAGAGCGGCTCGTCATGGCCGAGATAGGTGGCCACGACTTCCTCATCATCGTCCGTCCGGAAGACGATCGTGAGAATGTCGTCGTCGTAGTACGCGGCGACCGACGTTTCCAGCCGTGGCGCGCCGCCATCCACGGCCAGCTGCAGCGCAACGGGTGCGCATGCGGACGGAATGGCCCAGGGATCTTCGATCGAGAACTCAGCGCGAGGGACGGCGAGCACAGCGACTGGCATTACCGAAATCATACGGCCTTGCCCGGGCGCGGCATATCGCGTGCAAGGCCCAGCCGGATGATGGTGGACTTGGAACTGGATGATCTGAAACGCGAGTTTCTGCTGGAAGCGGACGAGAAGGTGCGCGAGATCCAGGCGAAGCTCGATGGTGAGCAGTCGCCGGAATCGCTGGAGCGGATGACCTATCTCGCCCATCAGCTCAAGGGCTCAGGCGGAAGCTACGGCTTCTCGCGGATTTCGACCGAGGCCACGGGGCTGGAGACGGCGCTGGAACTGTTGGCGGCAGAAGGAACCCGTCCTGGGATCGACGACCGGATTCAGCAGCACGTGTTCAATCTGCGGGCGGAAGTCGATCTGCGGATGAAGGAGCTGGCGGTGGCGGGCGTAGGCCCGTAGACCGGGTCGCGGTTGCGGGGTCGCGCGGTCGCGGGGTTCGCGAGTTGCTGCCGCTTGGGATTTCGCGTTTACTGGGCTACTCGGTTGGCCATCGTTTCGCTTCGATCCCTTGAAGGATGGCTGCGGTAGAAATAGATCTGACGAACTGGTGGCCGAGCCTTGGGCCACCAACGCTGCCGGCCGTGCCGGCTACGCGGCTGGCGCCTTCGCCTGGCGCCCCGGATCGGCGGCCTGCACCTGGTTGCGGCCGTTCTTCTTGGCCCGATACAACGCTTTGTCAGCCGCCACGATCAGCTCCTTCGCTGAGTGGATGCGCGGGTGCGGCACCGTGGCCACGCCGATGCTGACCGTCGCCGAGATCGG
>DATLWH010000194.1:0-6224 GCA_035576505.1 Thermoanaerobaculia bacterium
GGACCGCTATCGACGTCGACGATCCAGCCGCGGACGCTGATGGGCTCTCTCGACACTCTCGGCCCGGGAGGCTCTGTCCGGCCGCCGCAAGCGGCCGCGAGGAGAGCGAAAAGGAGAATGAAGCGTCTCAGGTTCACCGCAAAAGGATAAGCTGAACTTCTTGAATCGGCTTGCCCAGCTTCGCGACGCTACGCGCGTCGGCTACGTTTTCTCGGGCGGCTCCTCCCGATGCGCGTTTCAAATCGGCGTCATCGAAGCACTGGCGGAGCTCGGGGTCCGGCCAGCGCTGGCCATCGGCGTTTCGGCCGGGGCGTGGAACGCGGCGTTGGTGGCAGCGCGTTGCGAGTCGCGGATCCGTTACTACTGGCGGTCGTTCATGCGCATGCCGCACATCGATCTGCGCAACCTTCTGGTCGACCACTCCCCCTTTCGGTTTCGCCAGATGCACCGGCGCAACTTCGAGCGTTTCATCGGAGCCGAGCGTTTCCGTCAGCCGGACGCACTTCCGCTGTTCGTCTCCGTGACCCGGTTTCGCGACGGCGCCAACGTCATCTTCGATGCCCGTGACGTCGAAGATCCGCTCCAGCTTCTTCTGGCCACCAACTACCTCCCGCCTTTCTACACGCACCGTCCCCGCATCGGCGGAGAGGCGTACGGCGACGGCGGCCTGTCGGACAATGCCCCGTACGAGAAGGCACTTGCCGAAGGCTGCGACGCGGTTGTGGTCGTATCGCAAAAAGGCGAGTCGGAAGGTGGGCTTTTCAAGAAGAAGGATGACTACGAGCACGTGGTAACCGACCCGCGGGTCATCGTGATCCGGCCTCGTCATCGCCTTCCCTTCGGCTTCACCGAGCGCCGTTGGAACGTGCTCGATGCGCTGGCCCGCATCGGTTATCTCCGCACGCGCGAGGTGCTCCTGGGCGAGGATCACCCGGAGACGCACGTTCGCGCCGAAGGAGAGGCGCCCAGCGCCCGAGCCAGGCGAATCCTCCGTGCGATAATCCCGCGGTCCCTATGACCCGTGCTCTCTCTGTTTCGGCGATCGCGCTCGCTTCCGCACTCTTCCTCCTGGCCCAGGCCCCGACTCCGCCTCCACCAAACCCGGCCAATCAGGCCACGCTGCGCGCGGCGAACGGCGACCGCGTGATCACCATCGCGCGTCAGAACGGCCAGACCTACTTTGCCGCGGACGAGGTGATCGCCGCTCTTGGGGGATCGGTCTCCCGCGACGGCAACGGCTTTAAGGCCTCGCTCAACAACACGGTCGCCGCCTTCGGGACGGACAGCCGCTTTGGTGTGGTCAAAGACGACCTGATCGAGATGCCTGTGCCGCCCATCACGATCGACAACCGCCCCTTCGTCCCCTGGCAGTTCTTCCAGGGATTCCTGATCCGCTCGTCGGGTCTCGACGCCACATGGGACCCGGCCGCGCGCTTGCTGCAGATTCATCCCGCACAGACATCGGCAGTCGGCGTGCAGGTCTCCGTGGCGAACGTGCAAGGGATTTCCAAGGTCGTCCTGACCCTGACCGCGCCCGCCGATTACACCATCCTCAAAGAGGCAGGCGCGTATACGGTCCGGTTCCGGAACACGATCCGCCCGCCGTACGTGGAACAGACGCACGAGGATCAGTACGTTGCCAAGACGTCCTTCATCGGCAATGACCTGCGTATTCAGCTCACCGCGCCGGACGTCGTAGGCGATGCGTATCGCCTCGAGAACCCCTTCCGGATCGTCCTCGATCTGCGCAAAGGAGCGGCAGCGGGCCCGGGCACACCGCAGCCACAGACCTCGACGAGACCGGTCGAAGCACCCGGCATTCACACGATCGTCATCGACCCCGGCCACGGTGGCAAAGAGGTCGGGGCGATCGGTCCGGCCGGGCTGATGGAGAAGGACGCGACGCTGACGCTTTGCCGCCGGCTCGCCGTGGCCCTCGAGGCGAAGCTGAAGACGCGCGTCGTTCTGACGAGAAACGACGATACGGTCGTTCCGCTCGACCAGAGGACGGCAATCGCCAATCAGTACCACGCCGATCTCTTCCTCTCCGTGCACATGAATGCCGCCATCGTCAAAGGCGCGCATGGAGCCGAAACGTATTTCCTCTCACTTGACGCTTCGGACAAGCTGGCAGAGAAGGCCGCCGAGGTCGAGAACGCGTCGAAGAACAGCGCCGCTCCGGCATCATCGAGCGACCTGAAGCTGATGCTTTGGGATCTTGCGCAGCAGGAGTACCTCAACGAGTCGAGCCGACTCGCTCAGGCGGTGCAGGAAGAGATGAACCGGATCACCGGCGTCCAGAGCCGCGGCGTGAAGCAGGCACCCTTCAAGGTGCTGGTCGGCGCGACGATGCCGGCGGCGCTGGTGGAAGTCGCGTTCATCACCAACCCCGATGAAGAGTCGAAGATCAAGTCAGACGCGTTCCAGAAGACAGTCGTCGACGCCCTGACGACAGCGGTAGAGCGCTACAAAGTCGACTACGAGACACGCATCGGCATCGCCCATCCGGCACCCCCCGCGGTTCCGACCACCACCGCGCCTGCCGCGCCGACCACAACCACCCCCGCGGTACCGACGACGACCACGAAAGCGACCACGAGGACGGGGACGTAGTGCGCCAGGCGGTTGTGCTGTCGCTGGTCATTCTCGCGCTCGCGGGCGGATGTAAAAAGGAAGGTTTCTCGCCGAATCTCAACGTGGAGAACAAGGTGCAGGTGCGTCCTGTGACGCTTTTCTTCGAGGGGCCGGAGATGTTGCTCGTGAATGAGACGCGCAACGTTGCCCTTCCGGAAAACCCTGCCGGAGCTCTCTCGGTCGTCACGCGCGAGTTGCTCAAAGGATCGGCCAATGCCGGCGTACCGCATATTTTTCCGCGCGACACCATCGTTCGGGCTGCCTTTCTCCTTCCCGACGGCACCGCCTTCGTCGACCTCGGCGGCGGTACTCTGTCCCAGGGATGGGGAACTGGCAGCCATGAAGAGTTGATGGCCGTTTACTCGGTCGTGCAGACGATCACGACGAACTTTCCGCAGGCGAAACGCGTGCGCATCCTGGTCAATGGCGAGCCGGCCGAGACGCTGGCCGGCCACGTGAACCTCTCCCGCCCGCTGCTGCCATCGCCGGCGTGGGTGGCCCGGTGAGTACCCTTCATCTTCCCGGATAGGTCTCTTTGAGTTGCGGAGGCATCGCTGCCTCCATCCCCAGCGACGCCTCCAGCTCGACGGCGTTCACGATGGCCTGACCGCGGAAGTGGTTGTTCGTCACCACGTAGGTCTCTTTCGCCTGTGCCATCGTCTGGATGCGATCAACCCACGGCGCCAACTCCTCTTTTGAATACAGGTAGTTGTAGCGCTCCCACGTCTCTCCGTGCGCGAACCACTTCTCGTAGTTGCGGCCATGCAGACGTGCGTAGCCCAGAGAGCCGGTGGTCAGCGCGGATGGCTTGACCGAATCGTGAAAGAGCGGCTGGTCGACGTTCACCCAGGCCACATTGTGCTCGTTCAGGAACTGGGCGAACTCGTCGGTCTGAAACGTGGCGTGCCGAACCTCGAGCGCGAGCGGGTAGCCATCGAAATCGGCAAAGAGCCGCGTCAGCCTGTGGCGCGATTCTTCGCTGTTCTTGAAACTCCAGGGATATTGCAGAAGCACGGCTCCGAGGCGATTCGCATCGGCCAGAGGATCGAGATAGTCCCGGAACGCCTTCACATCACCAGGCGCCGGCTCCGCGGCATCGTGCGTAAATCCGCGGAAGACCTTCGTCGTGAATTTGAAATCAGGATTGTCGGCCACACGGCGAACCCAGGAGCGCGCATGCGTGGGTGGGGGGATCCGATAGAAGGGGGAATTGATCTCGATGGTGTCGAAAAACGACGCAAGGTACGCGAGGTGATCGAACTTCGAGCGATGAGGCGGGTAAACGGTTCCCTCCCAATCGGTATAGCTCCATCCTGCCGGTCCGACGCGAATCCGATGTTCCATGATTGACGGTCAATACGTTGACGGACTTATTTTGAGCAAGGCGCAATTCGTTGCCTGGACTGGACTTCTATGTTAAAACCCGATCCACGAATCCAGCGCAAAACACTTCCAGGAACCGCGATAGAGCGTTCGGGGGGTAGTGCTGCGTTCGCCACCGAAGGGAGGCTGGTCGACCTATCCGATTTCGCTCGTGAAACACCAAGGCGGGGGCGAGGTCGCGGCACCCCGCACACACTCTGAGCTGCGGCATCACCATCTGATCGTACGAACAAGGAACAACTTAGGAGATCAAGGTTCATGGACACATTCAACGACAAGTCTCTCAACTGCGCCGATTGCGGACAAGAATTCGTGTTCAGCAAGAACGAGCAGGCCTTTTACTCAGAGCGTGGTTTCACGAACGAGCCGAAGCGCTGCAAGAATTGCCGCGACAAACGGAAAGTCGCGCGCGACGGAAACGGTGGCGGCGGCCGTGAGCGCTCGATGGTGAGTGTGACGTGTGATAGCTGCGGAGTCGCGACCGAAGTACCGTTCACTCCCGTCAGCGGTAAGCCTGTCTACTGCCGCGATTGCTACAACCAGCGCCGGTCGACCACCCGCTCCTCGAGCTGGGCGTAGCTACTTCTTCCTCGACATCAACGACGGCGGACCGCGATGGTCCGCCGTTTTGTTTTGGTGGTAGGTGGGTTAGCAACCGCGTATACAATCCCGCGCGCTTGACACGCCCCCTTCCAAAACTCGCGCGCAGCATCCTCGAGCTCGTCGGCAACACGCCAATGCTTCAGCTCACGAATATCCCTGGTCCGAACATGGCCGATCTCTTCGTGAAGCTGGAGTTCCTCAACCCGGCCTTCTCCGTCAAAGACCGCATCGGCGTCGGGATGATCCAGCGCGCCGAGCGCGACGGAAAACTGGTCAAGGGTGGCACCCTCATCGAGCCGACCGCGGGCAACACCGGCATCGCCCTGGCCCTGGCCGGCACACGTATGGGATACCGCGTCATCCTCTGCGTCCCTGAGAATTTCTCGACCGAGAAGCGCGAAGTCATGAAGGCGCTGGGCGGCGAGGTTGTTCTGACGCCGAAAGACGATGGGATGAAGGGCGCGATCGCCAGGGCCGAGGAGCTTTCGCGCTCGATTCCGAACTCCTACGTGCCGCAGCAGTTCGCCAATCCGTACAACACCGAGTCGCACTACGCCACAACCGGTCCGGAGATCTGGGAGCAGATGGAAGGCCGCGTCGACGCCTGGCTGGCCGGCGCCGGTACGGGAGGCACGTTCAGCGGCGTGGCCAGGTATCTCAAGGAGCGCAACCCTGCCTGCTGGTGCGTCGTCGTGGAACCGCAGGGATCGATCCTCAAGGGCGGCGAGGCTGGGCCGCACGAGGTGGAGGGCATTGGCGCCTCGTCGTTTATCCCTCCCGTTCTCGACATGTCTCTGGCCGACGACGTGATCCAGATCTATGACGATCCCGCGTTCGTCATGGTCCGCCGTCTGGCCTCCGAGGAAGGTGTACTGGGCGCGTCGTCGGCGGGGGCGAACGTCGCCGCGGCCATCCAGGTCGCCGAATCGCTCGGACCGGGCAAACGCGTCGTCACGATCATCCCCGATGCCTCTGAACGCTATATGTCGAAAGGCATCTACACCAAGTGGGCGAAGCCGATTGGGGATCGGGAGTCGGGGGTCGGGAGTCGGGGGTCGGAGTAGCAACAGCTCCGTCCTGCGGCTTACGACCTACGACTCCCGACCCCCGACCCCCGAACCCCCAACCCCCCAACGAAAGGAACTCCTCACCATGGGCTTCTCCACTGATTGCATCCACGCCGGTCAGGAGCCGGAGCCGGTCACCGGTTCGGTGACGTATCCGATTTTCCAGACCTCGACCTACGTGCAACCCGAGCTCGGCAAGCACAAAGGATTCGAATACGCGCGCACGCAGAATCCAACGCGGTCCGTGCTCGAGGCGAACCTCGCGGCGCTCGAAGGCGGCAAGCATGCGCACTGCTTCGCATCGGGCATGTCGGCCACCGACACGGTCTTTCGCCTGCTGAAGTCGGGCGATCACGTGGTCGCCGCCGAAAATATGTACGGCGGTTCCTATCGTCTGTTCAGCAAGGTCTGCGAGAAGTTCGGCCTTGAATTCACCTACGTCGACACGGCTCACGTCGCGAACGTCCGCGCCGCGCTGCGGCCGAACACGAAGATCGTCTTCTTGGAGACGCCGACGAATCCGATGATGACCGTGAC
>DATLWH010000195.1:0-7591 GCA_035576505.1 Thermoanaerobaculia bacterium
GACATCTCGCCGACCGCATGGGACGGCGCAACACGATCGTGCTCTCGATGTTCGGCTCCGCCGCGGCCATGCTGGCGCTCTCGCAGGCGCGCAGCTATGCCGCCATCGTCATCCTGACGTGCGTCACCGGGTCGCTGTCGGAGTTGTATCGCCCGGCCAGCTACGCGCTCGTCGGCGATCTGGTCGGCGATGAACATCGCGTCACCGCGTTCGGACTCTATCGGTTTGCCGTCAACCTCGGATTCGCCGCCGGCCCGGCCACGGCCGGCTTCCTGGCCGACCATTCGTTCACGCTGCTGTTCATCGGCGATGCCGCCACCTCGATCGTCTACGGCCTCATCGCGCTGTTCGCCCTGCCACAGGGTCTTAAGACGTACGAAAAGAACGAGCGCTCCGGGGAAGCTCTGCGCGTCGCCGCACGCGACCAGCCCTACATGATCTTTCTGCTGGCCACGCTCTGCATCACGGTCGTCGATTTCCAGATGGGGTCGACCTTCGCCCTGCACGTGAAGTCGCTCGGATTTCCCTCGCGAACATTCGGATTCCTCATCTCGACGAACGGTCTGCTGATCGTGCTGTTCGAGCTGGGCATCACCCAATGGACGCGCCGTTTCCATCCCCGGCCGATGATCGCCCTCGGCTATCTGCTTGCCGGCATCGGGTTCGCCCTCACCGGCATCGCCCGGACTGTTCCCGCGCTCGCCGCCACCGTCGTCGTCTGGACGCTCGGCGAGATGATCAGCTCACCCGTGGCCGGCGCCTACGCCGTGCAACTCGCACCCGAACAGTATCGCGGCCGTTACCTCGGCTTGCTTATGATGATGTGGTCTCTCGGCATGGTCATCGGTCCGCCGGCCGGCACGCTGTTGTTCGAACGCAGCCCCGCGCTGGTCTGGACCGCTTGCGGCGCCCTCGGCGTCATCAGCGCACTGCTCATGCTTCAGCGCCGGCAGAGCACGAGATCCTGAAACGTCACCCCGTCCGGCCGCGCCGCCCACTGCCCGTAGTGGATCTCGTAACTCGAGAAACCGGCCTCGAGAATGAGATCGACGAGGACATCTTCGTCGATAGCCACCCCCACTGCCGGATTCGCCGCGTCGGCGAGACGGAGCGGATGGCGATCGACCGGGAAGCGATAGTGCCGGTCGAGCAGAGGCAGAACCGCACGGGAGTGGTCGTTGAGAAGAAAGAACGTCGCCAAGAGGCGTCCGCCCGGCGCCAGGACTCGCGCCGACTCGCGCAGGTATTGGCGCGTCTCGGCCAGGACGAGATGCGTGAAAAGCGACGTGGCGAAGGCGAAATCGAACGAGGCGTCGTCGAAAGGGAACCGGAAGC
The DNA here is from genome assembly GCA_035576505.1 of Thermoanaerobaculia bacterium. Classification (GTDB taxonomy): domain Bacteria; phylum Acidobacteriota; class Thermoanaerobaculia; order Gp7-AA8; family Gp7-AA8; genus JADGNZ01. The sequence goes on from DATLWH010000195.1 coordinate 1,336, forward strand.
CGGAAGCCGGCGCACCACTCTCGCGATACTCCGAGCTGCGAACCTTCACGTGGTGGAACCGGAAGTTTGGATGGACTGACGTGATGTGACGCCGGCACCAGCGGACGCCGCGACGCACGATGTCGAAGCCGTCGTACGTTCCCTCCGCACCGAGGTAGCGCGTCAGCGGGATGGCCACGCGGCCGACGCCCGAGCCGATATCGAGCACGCGATCGCGCGCACGCAGTCCGAAACGCACGAGAAGTTTCTGCAGCTCCTCGCCGACGGAGCGGAAATCGCCGGCGCCGACGAACCGCAGCCGCATCGGCGGCAGATCCCGGTCGCGTTCGCCGGAGAGCAGGAGGCGCACGTCGTCGCCTGCGGCCGCCGCCCATGCCAGCAGGTGGCGGACATGACGCCGCAACCGTTTCGTTCCCATGCGCGACGCACTCTACCGTGTAGGATTCCCGGCATGAGAAACGTCCGACTGTGGCTGGCCTTCTCGCTCCTGGCGTGCGTGACCGCAAATGCGAAGGCGATCGAAGTTCCCCTCGTCTACGACAAGCTTCCGAATGGACTCAAGGTCGTCATCTCGGAGGCGCACGCGGCGCCTACCGTCACCGTCGCCGTTTACTACGGCATCGGCTTCCGCGTCGAACCGAAAGGGCAAACCGGATTCGCACACCTGTTCGAGCACATGATGTTTCAGGGCTCGGAGCACGTGAAGAAGTTCGAGCACGCCAAGATCGTCGAGGCGAATGGCGGCAGCCTCAATGGCTCGACGCGCCTCGACTACACGAACTACTTCGAGACTCTGCCGGCCGACCGCGTCGAAACCGCCCTCTGGCTCGAAGCCGACCGCATGCGCTCGCTCGACGTCAGCGCCGAGAACCTCAAGAACCAGCAGAACGTCGTCTCCGAAGAGGTTCGCGCCAACGTGCTGAACCAGCCGTACGCCCTCTTCGAATGGCTCGACCTCTGGCAGAACGCCAATCAGAACTGGTTCAACGCCCACAACTTCTACGGCGACCTGCACGACATCGAAGCGGCGAAGATCGAAGACGTGCGCCAGTTCTTCAAGACCTACTACGCGCCCAACAATGCCGTCCTGGCCATCGTCGGCGACGTCGATCCCGCCGCGGTGCGCAAGCTCGTCGACAAGTACTTCGCATCCATCCCGCAGCAGCCCATCCCGAAACGCCCCGATGTCAGCGAGCCACCGCAAACGTCGGACAAAGTCGTGCACGAGACCGACAAACTGGCCAACCTTCCGGCGTTGGCCATCGGATGGCACCTTCCCGATCAGCAATCGCCCGACTACGCGCCGGCGGTGCTGCTCAACCTCATCCTCCAGGGAGACGACGGATCGCGTTTCTATCAGCGCCTGGTCAAGGAGAAACAGATCTCCATCGATTGGGCCGGCGGCATCAATTACGACCTCGGTAACGAGTTCGACTACGACGGCCCGATGCTCCTCGTCTCGCGCACGACATACAAGCCCGGCCATACCGCCGACGAGATCCTCCACGAGGTCAGCGCCATCGTCGCCGACCTTCAGCAGCACGGCCCGACCGCGCGCGAGCTCGCCGACGCCAAGGTCCGCTTCCGCTCGAATTTCTACGACGCGCTCGAAACGACCGGAGGAAAAGCGAACCTCCTCGCCTCATTCGCCCTCTTCCGCGACGATCCGGCGCGGATCAACAAAATCCTGGCGGCCTTCGAGCCCGTTACCGCCGCCCAGATACAATCCGTCGCCGCGAAATACCTCGGAACGGACAACCGGACCGTCATCGATCGAGTCCCGGCGAAGGAGGAGAAATGATGCGCTTCGCGCTCCGCACGATCATCCTGTCTGCCGCCGCCATATCAGCCTTCGCCCAAACCGCCCCTCCCCCACCCGGTCCGTCCCGTCCGATCAACTGGCCGGCCATCGCCGAGTCAAAGCTCGGCAACGGCATGACTGTCGTCCTCGTCCCGCTCCACAACGTGCCGAAGATCACCGCCGTACTGACGCTGCTCGCCGGCCGCGGCACGGCGTACAAAACGCAGCCGGGTGTGGCACAGCTCGCGGCGCGCGTCGCAAACGAGGGGACGACGACGCGAACGAGTCTGCAGATCAAGCAAGACCTCCGCTCCATCGGTGGCGCTCTATCGATCGGCGTCGACAACGACGCCACGAGCATGACGGCATCGTCGCTGGCCGAGTTCGCGCCGAAGCTGCTCGACCTCGTCAGTGACGTGGTGCGCCATCCCACCTATCCGCAATCCGAGGTTGCGCTGGCGAAAGCGAACTACGCGCAGGAGATCGAGGAGCAGCGTTCCACGCCCGACTTCCTGGCTCAGGAGCAGCTCGATAAGGCCCTCTTCGGCGCGCATCCCTACGGGTTCACCGTCCCTCCGCCGGCGGCCATCAGGAAAGTCACACGAGATGCCTTGAAGTCATTTGCCGCGGCCTGGTACGTCCCGAATAACGCCATTCTCGTCATCGTCGGCGACTTCGATGCGGCCTCTATGCACAGCGACGTCGAGCGCTCGTTCGGTTCGTGGAAACGCGCCCCCCTCCCGCCGGAGCCGAAGCTCGTCCTGCCGGTGCGTCAGAAGCGCCAGATCTACGTCATCGACCGTCCGGGCTCCGTCCAGTCGACGATCCTCATCGGGGCTCCCGCGCCGCAGCGGCGCTCGCCCGACTACATCCCCTTGCGCACGGCGAACATGATCTACGGCGGCGCTTTCTATTCGAGGTTGACGCGCAACATCCGTGAGGGGAAGGGCTACACCTATTCGCCCTTCAGCACGGCCGATCTTCGCCGCGCCGCCGGCGCGTTCGAGGCCGGCGCCTCGGTGCGGAACGAGGTCACCGGACCGACGATTCTGGAGATGCTCTACGAGCTCGACCGGATGCGCGTCGAACCGGTCACCGCCGAGGAACTGGAATCGGCCAAGACCTACAGCATCGGCGGCATGGAGCTCGAGCTCGAGGCGCAGGCCAGCCTGGCCACCCGCATCAGCACCATCTACGTCGATGAGCTGTCGCGCGATTTTCTGCAAACGTTCCGCGACCACGTCACCGCACTCACCACCGCCGATATTCAACACAGCGCGGCCCGCTACTTCGATACCTACCGCGGCGCCATCGTCGTCGTCGGCGACTACAAACAGATCAAGGATCAGATCGCGCCGTTCGGGGACGTGAAGATGGTGAAACAGTAAATTCAGTGCCTCGACGGCCGCTGACGCGGGGGGCTCGTCAACGGTCCATCGTCGTTCAGGATCGTGACCGTTCCGATGCCGTTGCCGATGTCCGCGTTCGTCGAATCGGACAATACGACCGCAAACGACTGGTCGGGCTCGGGGGTCGTGTCGCCGAACACCCGCAGTTGCACCCACTGCGCGATTTCGCCCGGTGGAAACTCGAGCACTCCGCGGTTCGCCTCATAATCCAGGCCTGCCCGGGCGTTTCCATCCACCGTCGTAAATGCGACCCGTACGAGCTGCGGTGACGGTACCGAGAGCTGAACGAGCAGCGAGATGACCTGCGATCCCGAGTTTCCCTCGACAATGGCCGTGCTCGATACAGAGAGCCGCGGCAGTTGAACGGATGGCTCGATCGACGCCGTGCTCGGCTCGAAATTCGAATCGCCGGAAAAGGTGATGACCAGCTGATGGTCGCCGGCAGGCAGACCCTCTACCGTCACGACGGCCTCACCTCCGCTCAGAGATTGCTCGGCGAGGATGGCTCCCTTCTCCGTCACGGTCACGTTCCCCGTCGGGATGAGTGAGGGATGGTCCATCGCGCTGACGACCACTCTCAGAGGCAATTTCCCGCCAGGCGTGGGGGTCGAGAGCAAATCGACCTTCACGCTCGGCTGCGCCCTTGACACGGTCTGACTGAGCGCGCCGCTCGCGCTTGGAACGAAGTGAATATCGCCGCTGTATTTCGCAACGACGGAGTGAACGCCGACGCCGAGGAGCGAGGTCACCAGCGTGGCGCTCCCGTTCGCAACGCCCGCGGAGCCGAAAGCCACGCCATCGACTTCAAAGGAAACCGTACCGCCGGCCTGCGTTACAACCGAACCTGCCGGTCCGATTACAGCCGTGAACGTCGCGGCATCCCCATAACGAAGCGCAGCGTTGGCGATACCGATGGTCGTGGTCGTCGCTCGAGGTTGCACCTCATGGGTCACAACGGTCGACGCGCTGTCAAAGTAGGGATGAGATGCCTGGTAGATCGCGGTGATGTTGTGTGTCCCGACCTCGCGGTCTGTCGACGTCCACGTGGCGGTACCTTTCAGTAACGGAATGATCGCGAGCACCGCGGAGCCGTCGTAAAGCGTCACTACGCCCCCGGGCGTACCGGCATCAGACGTCACCGACACAGTGACTGTGAAGGGGTCGCCGAACGGCGTCGTCGCCGGGCTCTGCGTCAGGGTCGTGACCGTTCCCCCGACAGTCGTCAGCACGACATCATTGCCGTCTCCGCCCGCATAGCTGATCCGGAATGCGTAGTTGTTAATCTGGGAAAAGACCGTCCCTTCCGGCGCTCCGATAAACGTGCCCACCACCGGATCGGTGCCGTCGTTGTCGATGATCGTGAAGGTTTGGCCGGGACTCGGAGCTCCGTTCACGGAAGGGCCGATGGAGCAGTTCAGGAACACGGTTCCGTTGACGTGCACCGCGCTCGAGGGACCGCTCGCCGCCATTGCCACAACAAAGTAGCCGTGGTTGAGCGCGAGCGACCCGGTGTGAAGGACACCGGGCCCGACCCCGAAAACGACGGGTTGAAGATCGCCGCCGTTCAGCGTCACATTGCCCAGCGTGCCCTCGCCGATGATTTCTCCGTCTCCAATGATCACGTTGGCATCCGGCATCGACCCCTCCAGCCGAATCGGACCGTTGATTGTGCCGTTGAACGTACCGTCGCCAAGGACGCTCAGCGGAGGGTATGACGCGAGGATGTTGACCGTGCCGCCGCCATTCAGCGAGCTCACATTCACGAAGCCGCCGTCGATCGTCAGCGTCTGCCCGTTCACGTCGATCTTGTCGGTGGCGTAGGCGCCGCTGAGCTTGACCGGAGCACCGATCTTCAACGGAACCAGGATGAGTAGAGCGCTCGACGTGTTCACCAGATCGCCCGTAAGGGTCAGGGCATTGCCATCGATCGTGTACGGCGCGGCGTTGAACGTCATCGGCCCCACGCTCGCCCCGGCAGGCAGATCATTGATCATCCACAGGGTCGCCGCACCGGCCGGGAAGACCAACGAATCGACGGCCGCAGGGCTACCCAGTGGTGACCAGTTTGCCGGAACCGACCAATTCCCGCTTACCGCACCGGTCCATGTCCGTGTGACCGCGGACGAAGGAAGGGCGATGAGGGACAAAACAAAGCAGGCTGCGAGAACAGATGACGCACGGCGCACGGGTACTCCTCACGCGCGGCGCTGAATCGAAGCATCTCACGCGACTCAAATGGATTGATGGACCGTGATCGTTATAGCGTAATAACCGGTTCCCGTACACATTATCTTCATGACGGGATGATCCGCCCATGGCTGGATGGTGAGAAACGCCCACCAGCTACGCCAGCACCCCCCGCCACTTCGACGGCGAGGCCTCGTACCCCGGAAAGACGCTCTTGAGCGACGGCACGGCGAGCTGTTTGGTCAAAAGCTCGGAGAAGACGTCGCGGAAATCGGTGGTGATGGCCAGGTCGCGGTTTTCGTAGAGCTGCTGCGACGAGAGGCCGGGCCATTTGCCGTAGACCTTGCCTCCCTTGACGCCGCCGCCGAGCACCAGCATCACGTTGGCGTGACCATGATCGGTCCCCCGGTTGCCGTTCTCGCGGACAGTGCGGCCGAACTCCGACATCGTCACGAGCACCACATCGCCCATGCGCGACCCGAGGTCTCGCGTAAAGGCAGCGATGGCATCGGAGAAATTGGAGAGGTTGTTGGCGAGCTGCCCCTGCGCGCCCCCTTCGCCGGCGTGCGTATCCCATCCGCTCACATCCGCGAAGGCAACCTCCAGGCCGACGTTTGACTTGATGAGCTGGGCGATCTGCTTGAGCGAGTTGCCGAGAGGACCGTTCGGATAGAGCGCGCCGTTCTCCGGTTGCAGTTTCTGAGGATCGGCGCTCTTGAGAATCCGCGCCGCGTCGAACGACTCCTTCGCCGTTCCTCCCAGCGCTCCGGCCACGGCCTCGGCGTACATCGATTCGAAGCCGCCGCTGACGTTCGCGGCGCCGTGAATCCCGAACTGGCCGAGGTTCGTCATCGCCACT
>DATLWH010000196.1:0-3788 GCA_035576505.1 Thermoanaerobaculia bacterium
TGCGAGGCGCGGTTGAAGATCTTCGTGTCCCCTTTGGCGACGTAGAAGCCGCAGAACGCGTGCGCCTGCGTCGCTGCAAAGAGTGTGAAGGTGAGGATGAATGCGCGTTTCGACATGACTGCCTCCTTTATGCGGTTGCGAGGTCTCGCGGTTTCGGGGTGGCGCGGTTCGATGAAGCCGCGAGACCTCGCGACTGCGAGGCCGCACGACCCCACTGATATCGATCTGCTGGCAGCAGCACGTCGATGATGGGCACGACAAGCGCCGACGCGGCGAGCGACCAGAGAATCCCGTTCGTCCGGAAGAGCCGGAAGTTGATGTACCAGCCCCCGAAGGCCACGAGGGCGGCGAAGAGAATCCGGCCGGCGCGCGAATCCGGCGTGGTCTTGGGATCGGAGATCATGAAGAAGGTGAAGAGCAGCAGCGCGCCGTTCTCGAGCCGGTGAATCGGAATCGTCATCGGCTCGCCGACCCAGAGCGAGCGGCCGATGAGGAGCAGGCTCCAGGCGGCGATGAAGGCGTAGGTGATATCGCTGCGCGCGGCGCGATTGACGACCAGCCCGCCGAGGCAGGTGATGAGGAAGCCGAAGAAGGCCACGTTGCCCCACTGGCCCGGCGAGACCCATACGCGGTTCGACATCAGCATCAGCGCGACGATGGCGACGTTGGTGGGATTGAAGACGTGCTTCCCTCGTACGCGAACGACGAACTTGCTGGCCACGGCGATGACGGCACCGGCGAGAAGCAGCGCCAGGTATTCGCTTCGCAGCAGCAATGCGAGCGAGAGCCCGGAGATCGCGGCGCTGCGCGGATCGAAGGAGACATCCTCGAGCCGCGCGCAGAGGGCCTGCGTTCCGATGGCTGTGCCGACGAGCAGCACGGCGCGGAAGAGCGTGACGTCGAAGTGGAGCGCGAAGACGCCGTACAGCAGCAGTAGCGTCAGTGCGCCGATCTGGTAGAGCCGCGGGTCGAAGCGTTTCATGCCCCGTTGGATGCACGGAACGGAGAAAAGGAAACCTCGTCCGGGCCGGATTATGGCCCGGCCCGTTCGACAAACGCTCCCGCGTCCTCCAAACTAGCAAAGATCCCTGTAAGATCGAGAGGTCCGGTGGCCAACATTCTCGACCCTGCCCGCTACGGCCTTTCGCCGTATGCGGTGCCGACGCTTGCGACGGCGGCGCTGATGCTCGTTTTCGGCACGAGCGTTCTTGTGCGCCGTGCCTCGCGCGTGGCCGGCGCGTTCTTCGCCATCGCGGCGTCGGCATCCGTGGCTTGTCGCGTTCACGTTCGTCTATTGCTCGAAAGACGCGGCCACGGCGCTCTTCTGGTCGCGCGCCGCCTACCTCGGCGTGCCGTTCCTGGCGCCGGCGATCTATCACTTCACCACGGAGATGCTCCGCGTCGCCAAAGAACGGCGCGGCGCGATCGCGGCGGCGTGGGGGCTGGGCATCGTCTTCTCGGCGCTGGCGGTCACCGGCCTGCTCGTCGAGCGCGTCCAGCACTTCTGGTGGGGTTTCTATCCACGCTACAGCGTCTTTGTCGCCCCGCCGTTTCTCCTCTTCTTCTTCGGATATCTCGTCGCATCGTTCGTTGAGTTCTTTCGCGCGTACCCCAAGTCGCGCGGTGTTGAGAAGAAGCGCATCCGCCTTCTGCTCATCGCCTTCGCCGTCGCGTACCTCGGCTGCGTCGACTACCTGCCGAAGTTCGGAATCGCCGTCTATCCCTTCGGCTATGGCGCTCTGCTCGGGTTCGTCGTCATCGTCGCCATCGCCTTCCGCAAATACGACCTTCTGCCCATCACACCGTCACTTGCCGCGCGCGAGATCATCGGGACGATGGCGGACGTTCTCTTCGTCTGCGACCGCGACGGCCGCATCGAGTTCGCCAATGCCGCGGCGGAGCGGGTGCTCGGCTATCCCGCGGACAGTCTCGTGGGACGGCAATTCAAGGAGCTGCTTGTCGCGGGCGACGACGATCCGTTCGGCCAGTCGTTCCGCCGCCGCAGCTTCCGCAACGTGGAGCGCCGCTTCACCGCGAGCGACGGCCGCCAGATCGATCTGATGATGTCGCTCGCGCCCGTCATCCAGCATGGCGAGCCGGCAGGCGTCGTCATCCTGGGCCGCGATATGCGCGAGCAGAAAGATGCGGAGAGCAAGGTCAGGAGGGCGGTGACGCTGCTCGAGTCGACGCTCGACTCGACCGCCGACGGCATTCTCGTCATCGGCGGCGGCGGCCGCGTTCTCACCTACAACAACCGCTTTGCCGAGATGTGGCGCATACCCGCCGAGTTGCTGAAAGCAGGCGATGACCGCGGCCTCATCGACGCCGTCCTCGATCAGCTCCTCGATCCCGACCACTTCCTGCGGACGATCGACACTCTCTATGCGCAGCCTGAGGCGGAGAGCTTCGATCTGCTCGAGTTCAAGGACGGCCGCCGTTTCGAACGCTATTCGATCGGGCGGGCGGTGGAGGGGATGGCTAACGTCCGCGTCTGGAGCTTCCGCGACGTTACCGCGCGTTTTGCCGCGGAGGCGGCGCTGCGTGAGTCGGAGCTGCGGTATCGCCTTCTGTTCGAGCAGAACGCGGCAGGGGTCTGCGTGTCGGAGGTGGCAGGACCGATCCTCGACTGCAACCTGACCTTCTCGGCGATGCTGGGGTATGCGCGGTATGAGCTGATTGGCCGCCGCGCCAGCGAGCTCTACGTTCGGCCGGCGGAACGAGCCGAAATCCTTTCCCTGCTGCGCGATTCGACGACTCTCACGAGCGTCGAGGTCGAACTGCGGAAGAAAGATAGAGGCTCGATGTGGGCGCTGATGAACCTCACGGCGGTCGGTGATCGCATCCACACCACCGTCGTCGATATCAGCGACCGGAAACGGGCCGAGGAGCAGATCGAGTTCCATGCCTACCACGACGTCCTGACGCACCTGCCCAACCGCAAGCTTTTCACCGACCGTCTGACGCACAGCCTTTCGCGTGCCCGCCGCTCCAGCAAGTCGCTGGCGGTGATGTTCGTCGATCTCGATCACTTCAAGACGATCAACGACACGCTCGGCCACGAGGCCGGCGACGAGCTTCTGCTGGAGATGGCCAGCCGCCTCCGCGCCAACGTGCGCGAAGACGATACGGTGGCCCGCCTCGGCGGTGACGAGTTCACGATCATCCTGGCCGAGCTCCGTCAACCCGAGGATGCGGTCAGCGTGGCCGAGAAACTCATCAGAGCCGTGGTGCAGCCGCTGTCGATCGCCGGGACGACGATCGAGGTCTCGGCCAGCATCGGCATCGCCCTCTTTCCTGATGATGGCTCCGACGCCGAGTCGCTGCTGCGCAACGCGGATAGCGCGATGTACCGCGCCAAGGAGTCCGGCCGCAACACCTACCAGCTCTGCACCGATGACATGAAACGCCGCGCCGTCGAACGGCTCTCGCTCGAGACGCGTCTGCGGCGCGCCATCAGCGAAGGACAGCTCGTCCTTCACTATCAGCCGCAGGTCAGCCTGACCACCGGCATGGTGATCGGTGTGGAGGCGCTGGTGCGCTGGGACGATCCTGAACGAGGACTCGTGCATCCGTCATCGTTCATCCCGATGGCCGAGGAGAGCCGCCTCATCCTCCCGCTCGGCGAGTGGGTTCTGCACACCGCGTGTACGCAGATGAGGGCCTGGCTCGACGCGGGGATCGAGCTGCCGCTCATGTCCGTCAATCTCTCGCTGCGGCAGTTCCAGCAGTACGACATCGTACAAAGCGTCCGCCGCGTTCTGGCGGAAACCGGTCTCGACGCCGGCGCT
>DATLWH010000197.1:0-3967 GCA_035576505.1 Thermoanaerobaculia bacterium
TGTGGACCGAATGTCTTTCACGCGGAGTCGCGGAGTCGCGGAGCGGGACGAGATCAGCTCGTCAGTGGCGCGCCGCAAGCGCGGCCACCATGGCCAGGCCGATGACGGCGTACAGCACGCGGTAACGGGCCTGCAGACGGCTGACGCTCACGTACGTGAGGCCGTCGCGGAGAGTCTCGAACGACCAGTAAAGTTGAACGGGATAGAGGGCGACGACGGCCGCGAGCGGGCGCGGAAGAATCCCCTGGAGGGCCAGCAGGAAGAGGAGGATGTGGGCCAGGGTAAAGAGGAGCAGACTGGCGGCGAATGTGCGGCGCGGGCCGAAGACGACGGCATTGGTCCTGATGGCATTGACCGCGTCGCCCTCATGGTCGCGCGTTTCCTGGGTCAGGTGGCCGGCGGTGAAGATCAGGGCGAAGAAGGTGGCGATGGCGATGCCCCGAGGGTCGATGGTACTGCCCAGGGCGTAGCCGAGAAGGAAGTGCAGGATCCCACCGGCCAGATGGGCCACCGAGTTGAGGAGCGGCCTGCCTTTCCAGTTGAATTGCGGGAGGGAGTAAAAGGCGCTCAGCGCTGCAATGGCCAGCGAAAGGCCGAGCGGGATCGGACCGAGACGGCTGAAGAGGAGAAGGCTCACGACCAGGAGGCCGGCCGTCAGGACGCCCATCCTCCCGCGCCCGACGCCTCGGGCCGTGAAGACGTGGGCCGCCTTGTTCGGATCGGCGAGATCGGTGGTCAGGCCGGCCCAGTCGTTGAGCATGAAGATGTGCGACACCAGCAAGACGTTGGCGATGATGAGAGTCGCCAGCGGAGCGAGGTCTCGCACTCCGGGATGGCGGATCGCGAACGCGGCGCCGAGCAGCGGGGAGCCCTGGAGAACGAGGATGTCCTGCGGGCGCAGACAGGAAAGGTAGCGAAGTCCGTGCGCCACTGTTGGCGGAGCCTTGGGCAACCAACGCTGCCGGCCGTGCCGGCTAGCCGTTGGGATGGGGGTCACGGGGGTGTCCATATCGGTCATAGAGCCTTAGCCAGAGCGCGTACCCGACATCCTCGGACCAATAGTAACGGGAGACCGTCGCCGTGAGGTCGTTATGGTAGAGGAGCGGCGGACTCGTGCGGATGAGAGCGAAGTCGTCCCGGGCGAGCTCGCGCAGGATTGTGCTGACGAGTACCGCGTTGGGAGGTGAGCTTCCGATGGTCGTCCCATTCGTCAGCTGGCGGGCGACGGAGACCCAGATCTGCTGGTCCGGAACGTCCGTGCGCATCCGTGACTCGGGCAGCTTCAGCGCGCAGCCGGCGCGGCGGAGGTCGGGGAGGCGCAGGATCGGAATCAGCGGCGTCTTTCGGTAGTAGACCCAGATCCGATCGTCGTCGATGGCGGAGCGAAGCGCTTGACAAAGCGCACGGCCGGCCTGCGGCCGCACTTCGGACAGGAGCAGCAGCAGGTGCATCTGGATGGCGACGTCGGCAGGGTTCGGATCGCTGCCCGGATCGAGGCACTGGTAGGCTTCCCGCGGTGCCAGCCACGAACGGTACAGACCCTCGGGCGTGCGATATCGGCCGATGGTTGCCAGTGCCGCCGTCAAACGGCTGCGGTCCGGATCGGGAGCGATCCGCCAGACGAGAGCCGTGTCGTCGGTATCCGGTGTGATGACGCACCCCAGGGTCCCGATGCCGGGGCCGTCGGGCCGGCCGTGATAGCGCACCAGTCCGCCGGATTCGATCTGGCTGGTGAGGTGCCGGCGGGCCGCATGCAGGCTCTCTTCGAGACCGCTGTTGGCAGCTACAGGATTCAGAAGGTCGACGAGGAGAGCGGTCAGAAAGGTGTTCATTTCCTGACGCGGCTGATGGAAGCGCGGCTCACTCGTGTAGGCAGTGAGCCAGTAACCGGGCGCCTGCTGATGCTCGCGAAGTCGTGCCGCAGCTTTTCTGAAGGCCTCCTCGAGGTCGGCGGGCGGCATCGCCTCCGCTGTGGCGCGACGCTCGACTCCAGCCAGCGGCATCCGCACGGTCAGCGTTCGCTCATCGAGGTAATGTCCCTCCCTCTTCCCGAGGGCCAGGGCGAAGGCGGTCAAACGGTGCTTGCCGGGAGCGAGGCCGGCCGTGTCGAGCGGGATGCGCCAGCCGGCGGGGCTGGCCGTGTGCAGCGTACGGCGGACGTCGGGCCGGTCGATAAAGGCGCTGGTGGCGATGGTCTGCCCCCCGTCGATGCTGACCGCCACTTGCGAAGGCGTCGCGTCGCCGGCCAGTGCCCAGCCCGTGACGGAGGCGTCCTGGCCGGCGGTGATGACGGTAGTGGCGCGGCCGCCGCTCTCGATGGCGTCGAAACTGCCGCGCACCTCGGTCGTCAGCTCCGCTGGTGCAAGGCCGTGGCTCAAAGACGCGAGGAAGGGTGCGTTTCGCCAGCGCCACGCGGCCTTCATATCGTTCACTTGCCAACCGTGGTCAGCGGCGTAGATGGGGAGGTCGATCGAGCCCGAGTACGAGAAGGCGCCGATGGCTTCGATGACGACGGAGACGCCCACCGCAATCAGGAAGCACACGCGTCCGATGCCGCGCAGCGCGGCAACCACCGGCACCAGCATCCACATGAGAAACGGCAGGAGGTCGGTCATGTAGCGTGGTCCCCAGGAGAGGCCACCCCGCCAGTCTGCCTTGGCGTAGAGCACGATCTGGATGACCACAGCAATGCTCATGGCCAGGGTGAGGCGCCGCTCATCGCCACCGCGCGGCAGGTGCCGCCAGGCCAGAACCAGGAAGAGCAGAAAGGGTGAGAAGACGAGCAGCCCCTTCGTCGGGCTGATCAGCAATCCGCCCACTCCGGTAAGCAGATCGTGCCGGAAGAAGCTGGCGTGGCCAATCACGCCATAACCGCCTTCCACTCTTCCGGCCACGTGGAGGTTGTAGAGCAGCACCACGACCATCGGCAGCGCGGCCGCCGCGGAGAGCAGCGCCGCCCGGCGCCGCCCGGCCCACAAGAGCCCGTAAATCCCGAGCGCGGCCCCGAGGATGACATCGGGCGGCCGGTTGCCGGCGATGAGCCCGAGCAGCAACCCCGCCGCAAGCGCCCGCGGCGCGGTACATGGCGCGGTGAGGAGCAGCAGAGCGCCAATCACCAGGAGCTCCGCCATTCCTTGTTGCCACAAGGCCTGGCTGCTGATCACCCACGTGGTGGTGCCGAATGCATACGCGAGGGTGAGCAGCAGTGCGGTCTGCGCCTTCGCCCGACGCCGCAGCAGCAGGTAGAGGAGCGAGGCGGAGAGCGCCGCCAGCAGCGAGGCGGTGAGCTTCTCCATGACTCTGGCGACGTAATCCAGCCGCGCATCCGTCCAGCCGCGAAAGTGCAGGTAACCAACCGCCGGAACGTAGAGCGGTGCGATGAGCAGCGGCATCACCACGGGGTATACCGAGATGATGTGACCGTTGAGCCCATGCACCATCCAGTAAGCCGTGTTGCCTCGCCCCTGGGCGGCGACCTTCGCCACCGGATCGAGAAAGATGGTGTGGTATCGCAGGATCGCGAATGGCAGGTAGCGCGCCGGGTAGGTGTCGCCGGCAGTGATCGACCGCAGGTTGGCGTTGTAGACCACGAGGCAACAGAGCCCGATGAGGATGCTCGTCCGCAGCCTGTCCCGGTAGCCTGCCTCGGCCTCGGGATGAGCGATATCTGGCCCACCGGCGGGCGCGGTCATGGAGTCGTGCTCATGCAGCGGATTTCGTGCGTCGCCCTCGCTCTCTGCCCGGTCACGGGGACGAGGCCAGAGACTACTACAGGGCGCGCGATGGAGATGCATCTTGTCTCACGCGGAGGCGCGGAGGCGCGGAGACAGACGCTCTATTACTCTCCCTCCGCGTCTCCGCGTGAGATAGGGTGGTACGCATCGTCGACCGTTGCTCGTTCTCCCGTGAGGCGACTTCCAGTCCCGCCGCCGCGTACTATGTGCCCAGGGAACCCTGACCACCGATG
>DATLWH010000198.1:0-3068 GCA_035576505.1 Thermoanaerobaculia bacterium
GTACCTGTGGATCCCGCCCGGCTCCCGCCGCCGTGGCAGCCCTACCTGTTCGGCGTGCTCTTCGTTCTCATCGGCATTGCCTTACTGGTGCGGAGAACGGTTTCGGCAGCCGCCATCACCCTCGCGGTGCTCCTGCTCGTATTGTTCTTTGGGTTCAGCCTGCCCCTGGCGCTCGCGCACGCCTCGACGGGATACGTGTGGGTTGATCCTCTGATGATGCTGGCACTCCTCGGCGGCGTGAGCCTGGCTGCTCTTCCACCCGAGGGATATCCCGGCGGCACCGTCGGCCGCGTTTTCGAAACGGCGACGCGCTACGTGCCGTGGGCGCTCGGTGCATTCCTGGCCTACTGCGGCTTATCCCACTTCCCGTACGCGAAATACGTGGCCAGCCTGATCCCGCCGTGGATTCCAGCGCATATGTTCTGGACCTACTTTGCCGCAATCGCGCTGATTGCCGGAGGGATCGGCGTACTCGTGCCGAAGACGGCCCGCCTGGCGGCCACGCTGTCGGGAATCATGCTCTTCAGCTGGGTCTTCCTCGTCCACATCCCCCTGGCCATCAATACAAAGACCGTCAGCGAGGTCTCACGCGGGTTTCAGGCGCTTCAGGACAGTGCCGTCGCCTTCATGCTTGCAGGCACGGTGCGCATGCAGAAGAGGAGAGATCAATGAAGAGGACAAGCGTCGCACTCGTCATCGTTTTGGCAGCCGTGTGGCCGGCGCAGGCCCAGGACCCCAAAACACCGTATCCGAACATGGCGCCGCTTGAGCAATACCTGATGGAGCGAAAGGCCGAGATCGCGCTGGCGCGGAGCGCCGCTCCCGATTCCATCTCACGCGATGCCGAGGTCATGGTCCTCGGAGCACATGGTTACGAAACCGCCGTCAAAGGCAGGAACGGTTTCGTTTGCATGGTGGAACGGTCATGGGCATCTCCGATCGACCATCGCGATTTCTGGAACCCCATGATGAGGGCTCCGAACTGCTTCAACGCGGCGGCCGCGCGATCCTATCTCCAACTAACGATCAGGAAGACCAAGGTGATCTTAGCGACACGATCCAAAGCGGAGATGGTCAAGGGGGTCAAGGCCGCTCTCGAAAGGAAGGAATTGCCGTCGCCGGAATCGGGCGCGATGTGCTACATGATGTCCAGGCAAGGGTACTTGAACGACAGTGCAGGGCACTGGCACCCTCACCTGATGTTCTTTCTTCCACTGACAGATCCTGCAGCCTGGGGCGCAGGTCTGCCAGGAGCCCCGCTTATCGGCGTCAAGGACGATCTGGGCCGGATGACAGTGCTTCTCATTCCGGTAGCCAAGTGGTCGGACGGGACGGTCGAGTCGAAAGAGCACTACTGACCGTTTACTCCGCCCTGAACACGACGGGGCCGTTGGGTATCACGATGATGAGACGTTATGAAAAGCGTCTCGGTTGCCCCCCAACAGCGAAATTGTCATCCTGAGCCTGCCGGAGCCGCTGAGCGAGCATCGCGAGCGAAGAGCGGCGCAGGACGGCGAAGGATCTCAAGATGCGCGGCATGGGGCAGAAGCGCAGCAGGGGTTTGCCATTGATCGCCCAGACTGGATAGCCCATCCCTTGGACGGTAGACCTTCCTCACAGAAAACCGCAGTTTCGCTCCTGCCCCAGGCGCTGCCACTGGAGATCCTTCGCCGTCCTCCGCCGCTCTTCGCTCGCTACGCTCGCTCAGCGGCTGCGGCAGACTCAGGATGACAGGTCTCATGCATGTCCATCTGAAGGGGCCGTACTCCCGTTGCCCGAGAAGAAGGCGTCAGGTCCGGAGATGATAGCCGGTGTTCAGCTCCAGCCGGCACGGCCGGCACGCACCCTCATTTTTCAAGTTTCTTCAGAATCTCCAGCATCACATTATTCTGATTCTCCAGATGCTGAAGGATCGTTTCGATCTCCCGCTCTGCTTTCGTGTTGACCTCGAAGTCGGCTTCCGCTCTCGCTTCCGCGTGTCGGCCCTGCAGGTTCTGACCGATCATGATCAGCGGCATGAGGAAGATCTGGATCATGTTTGAAATGAACAGCCACAGAACAAATGCCGGAAAAGGGTCAAAGCGCAGGTGCTGTGGCGCAAACATATTCCACGACAACCACACCACGGTCCAGCAGAAGATAATCAAAAAGAAACCCATGGTACCGACTCGGTCGGTAGTCCATATCGCCATCTTTTCGAGACGGCTCAGACGCGGGCGAAACTCGCGGTTGACGTTGCGGACCGGCTTCCTGAGTTTCTTGAGCTCGTCTAAAGACTTGGGCTGTTGTAAGGCTTCCATGACTTACCCCACTTCGTCAAAAACAACACAAGCCCGTCAATGACGGGTAGGTGCGGCGCAATCGCGCGGCACCATCCGTGGCTCACTTTCTGCCGAGTTGGACGCTTGGATCCTGCGTGGTGTTGTCGGTGTTTGCGCCGTAGATGAACAGGGCTCCCGAATTCACACTGACGGTGAGACTATCGTTTGCCGATGGAGCCGCGCCGAGGAACGTCGCCGCGTCAACCTGCTCGAAGAAGGTCGGCGCATACGTCTTGTTCACCGTTCTCACGACCGTTCCCGCGCTGTTCCGCTGCGTAACGGTGATCGAAGATCCGGTGCCGAGCGTGCGCACGCCGATGTTGTAGCGGAAGCGAACCAGATCCGCCGGTACCAGGAGGACGAACTGATCTCCGGCGCCGAGGGCGTTCTGCGGTTTCATGAGGTCTTCCGTGAAGCCTGTCGTTCCCTTGTCTCCGGCATCATTGAAGACGCGCGCCACGACGGTCGGCAGATTGCCGGACGTGCTGACGACATCGGCGCTGCCGAGCCCGGACCGCGACAGAGCTGGAAGAAGGTCTGCGATGTTCTGCGTCTGGCCCGGATTCAGCGTGTACGAGAGGAACGGATCGGAGGTGACGCCGGAAACTCCGGCGGTGTGGAAGACGATGCTGCCGGCGATGGGTGAGGAACCGGGATTCTGAAGCTGCACTCCGGTTCGGAAGAAGGATCCCAACGCTCCGTTCGCCGAGGCCACGGCAGGGAGAATCCCCGATTGCGACGGCCCGA
>DATLWH010000199.1:0-2646 GCA_035576505.1 Thermoanaerobaculia bacterium
AGCCGGTAGCCGGCATGGTGGCGATGGGCCAGGCGGCCGGCCAGGTCGCCGAGAAAATCGCCGAGAGGCGGGGCGGCGGTGTCGAGGTTCACGAACACCAGCTCGTTCCAGATCTCCACGCGAAAGCGCGGCAACGAGAAATCATTGCGGTCGAAACATTCGATGCCGCTCATCTCCGGCGTCTGCAGAAGGCGGCCGTCGAGCCCGTAGGTCCAGCCGTGATAGCCGCACTGCAGGACGGGGCGTTTGCCCTCCCCTTTCGCCACAGGCCCGGCGCGATGGCGGCAGACGTTCGACAGCGCGCGCAGCTCGCCGTCGCTGCCGCGGACGATGAGAAGCGGCTCGTTCGCAATCGTCGTCGTGAAGAATTGCCCCTGCTCGCGCACCTGATCGGCACGCCCGGCCAGTTGCCAGCTCCGCGCGAACACGTTCCGGTTCTCGGCGTCGAGCACCGCCTGGTCGAAGTAGAACGGTGACGGGATCGTGCGCGCGTAGGCGAGACGGGGGTCGAATCGGTAGTCGGTCATTTGCGGCGGACGAGAAGGTACAACGGGATGGTCAGGACGAGAACGCCGAGCGCAAAGAGCGAGTTGCGCGTGTCGCTGCAGATCGCACCGATGAGAAAAGCAACGGAGGCCAGCAACCCGAGCCCGGTCGTGAATGGATGCCCGATGGCGCGGAACGGGCGCGGCGCGTCGGGCGCGCTCCGGCGCATGGCGAAGAGCGAGATGAACGACAGCGCGTAGTTCGCCACGAAGAAGAAGGCCAGGATGGCGATCACCTGTTCGAACTTGCCGGAGAGGACGAAGACCGCGGCCAGAAGGCTGCTGATGAGGAGGGCGATGTCGGGCGTCCCCCCCTTATTCACCTCGGCTGCGCCACGCCAGAAGAGCCGGTCGCGGCTCATGGCGAAGAGGACCCGCGGCGCCATCAACACGTTCGAGTTCGCGGCGCTGAGCAGCGAGACGATCATGACCAGGCGGAAGATCGGGTCGCCGTAGGCGCCGAAGAGATGTCGCGCCACCACGCCGGCGGCCATCTTCTGCCCGGCGATGCTGCCGAGCGGCACGACGCGCAGGAAGGCCACGTTCATGAGGAGGTAAATCGCCATCACGGCGAAGACGCCACCGAACATGGCCCGCGGAATGGTGCGTCCCGAATCCTTCACTTCCTCGGAAAAATAGATCACGGCCGACCAACCGTCGTAGGCGTAGATGACGGCCTGCAGAGCCAGAATGAAGGCGATGACCAGCGAGCCCTCGCGCTCGGGTTCGATCGAAGCCGCCGCCGGATGACGTACGCCGAGGTAGAAGCAGGCGCCGATGAGGAAGAGGAAGGCCAGCGCTTTCAGGAGGCTGGTGGCGTCCTGCGTCCAGCCGCCCCAGCGCACGCCGAGCCACTGAATGATGGTGAGCACGGCGATGACGGTGAGCGCGATCGGCTCGACTCCGCGCAACCTCGGGAAAAGGACGAGCGTGTACTCGCCGACGACGATAGAAACCGCTGCGGCCGAACCGCAAGTGGAGATCCAGTCGTTCCAGCCGACGACGAGGCCGGCATAATCCCCGAGAGCCCGGCGGACGAAGACGTATTGTCCACCGGACTTCGGCACGAGAGTCCCCAGCTCGGCCAGCGCGTTCGCGCCGAGGAGCGCGTACAGGGCGCCGACGATCCAGACGGCGAGGAACGGCCAGAAGGTCGGAAGTTGCGCGGCGATGTCGCCGGGGGTCCGGACAATCCCGGCACCGATCATGTTTCCCACCGTCACGGCAAGGCCGAACGTCACGCCGAGGACGGTGAGAAGTTTCGCGCGCGAAGCCAATATCGGGAAGTGTAACTCGCGGTTGCGGGGTGTCGGGGTTGCGAGGTCTCGCGGTGCGGTTGCCTGGTCGCTGAGTTGCTGGGTTACTGGGTTGCTTGGTGTTTGGGTTGCCGGGTTGTGTAAGGGCCTGGTCCGTCCAGCGCGTAGGCGCCGTAGCGGGGTAGCCAAGTCAGCCGACACTCTGGCGACTTGGCTTACCCAGCAACTCTGCAACCCTAGCAACTCAGCAATCCAACCGCGCGACCCGGCAACTGCGAGACCGCCTAACCTGGATTTCTCACAGTCTCACCGGAATCGTCGGCACCATGTACCCCATCGAGCGCCCTTCTCCCCCAGCGCTTTTCAGCTGGGGGAGAAGGTGCCGACAGGCGGATGAGGGGGCGGTTCTCGCGCTGAAGTTAATTGCTTTCATGAGTTTCCCACGCCCGTTCATGAAACCAGTCCACTGTTCGGCAAGCTCTAACGCCCCCTCATCCGCCTTCGGCACCTTCTCCCCCCCGCTGAAAAACGCGGTGGGGAGAAGGGCGCTCGATTAACACTCTGTCTGCGATTCCACTTAGGTGGTGAGAAATCCAGGCTAACCGCGAGAAACCTACTCTCCTTCCTTCACGGATACCGGACCATTGTGGGTCGCGAGCGAAACGGCGCGGGTACCGGAGCCGAGGTCGAGGCGGCGCGGCCAGCGGGGGCCGAAGTCTTCCTCATCGTCGCTGCTCTCGGCGTAGGCCCTCTTTGCGGCACGGCATGCGGCGCCGCGGCAACTCACGGGCGAATTGCCATCGGTTTCGACGTGCACGCCTGAACCGTAGTTGGCCGGGACCTTG
>DATLWH010000200.1:0-2371 GCA_035576505.1 Thermoanaerobaculia bacterium
ACGAACGCCGACGGATATACGATCGCCGTCGCCGACACCGGCAACGATCTCGGTCCCAGTCTCGCGAAGAGGTGTCACGTGGCGCTCTATGGCGTTCTCTTCGACTTCAATAAGTCCACGTTGCAGTCCACGTCCGACGCCGTGTTGCAGCAGGTCGCGAACCTTCTCACAACCGATAAGACGCTCAAGCTGGAAGTCCAGGGACATACCGATAACGTAGGCAACGACACCTACAACCAGAAGCTCTCCGAAGACCGCGCCCACGCTGTCGTGATGTGGCTCACCGCACATGGCGTCTCCGCCGGCCGCCTCACGTCCAGGGGATACGGGAAAACCATGCCGATCGCCGACAACAGCACCGACCCAGGCCGCGCCAAGAATCGCCGGGTCGAGATCGCCGATCCAGGATGCAGCTCAAAGACGGCGACCAAAGCGACAACGAACAAATAAGGAACCTCGCGCGGGGACTTCCCGGCAAGCGTCTTGTTCCCCCGCTTGCTCTGGTCTCGCTGTCTGCTCCTGGTTTTCAATCAAAAAGGCTTATCCGCAGATGACGCAGATAGAACGCAGATGGAAGACGGCATCCGCGTCCTCTGCGGATAGTCGACGTGACAGAATGCGCCGATGTCTCAGCCCATCACTTTCGGCACCGACGGATGGCGCGCCGTCATCGCGGACGGGTTCACGTTCGACAATGTCCGGCGCGTGAGCGAGGCCATCGCTGTCGCGGCGCGGACGCTCGAACCGCCCGATGTAATCGACCGGAATGCGCTCGTGGTCGGGTTCGACCGGCGCTTTCTGTCGCGCGAGTTCGCGGCGCTGGTCGCGGAGACCCTGCGCGCGGCGGGCTTTCGGGTGGTGCTCTCCACCGCGCCGACGCCGTCGCAGACGATCTCGTTCACCGCCTGGCGCCGCAAGCTCCTCGGCGGGGTCGTCGTCACGGCCAGCCACAATCCAGCCAGATACAACGGCCTGAAGTTCAAGGCCTGGTACGGCGGCTCGGGCTTGCCGGAGATGTACGGCGCCATCGCTGCCGCGCTCGGACAGTCGTCGCCGCGCGCAGGCGGGTCGATCGAAGAGTCCGACCTGCTCGATGACTATGTCGCTGCCCTGCAGGCGCAGCTCGACGTGAAGAAGACGGCCAAGGTGCGCATCCTCCACGACCCGATCCACGGCGTCTCTTCCGGGCTGCCGTCGCGCATCCTCGGCGTCGACGTGGCCACGATCCGCGGCGAGATCAATCCCTCCTTCGGCGGCGTGAATCCGGAACCGATTCCGGAGAACCTCGGCGCGTCGATGGGAGTGATGCGGGGGTCCGGGGTCGGGGGTCGGGAGTCGGAGAGAAAGAGGTTCGCGAGTTTCGCTCCGACCCCCGACCCCCGACTCCCGACTCCCGCCCCCGACGACATGAACCGCGCCTCCGGCCGAACAGCAGGATTCGCTCCGGCCCCCGACTCCCGACCCCCGAGGTCCTACGATTTAGCCATCTGCAACGACGGTGACGCCGACCGTCTCGGCATCCTCGACGAGAAGGGGGGCTTCGTCTCGCCGCAGAAGATCATTGCTCTGCTCGCGCTCTATCTCGTGCGGGAGAAGGGCCTGGCGGGCGAGATCGTCAAGACCTTCTCCACTTCACGGCTTGTCGAGAAGGTGGCCCGCACCCTGGGCAGCGGATTCCACGAGACGGCCATCGGCTTCAAGTACGTGGCCGATCTGATGCTCACGCGCGACATTCTCATCGGCGGCGAGGAGAGCGGCGGCATCGGCTTCGGGCACTTCCTGCCCGAGCGCGACGGCATCCTCTCCGGGCTGCTCGTGGCCGAGTGCGTCGCCCATTACGGCAACCCGCTCTCGCAGATCGTCGATGCCATGGAAGCCGAGTTCGGTGCGCTCCACTATGACCGCCGCGATCTCAACCGGCCGATGGACGTCTGCGCGCGGCTGATCGACCGCGTCCGCGCCGGCGAGCTCGATTCCGCATTCGGCCCCGGCTTTGCCAACCGGGAAGAGAAGGACGGGGTGAAGATGAACTTCGCCGACGGCTCCTGGATCCTCTTCCGAAAGTCCGGTACGGAGCCGATCATTCGCATCTATTGTGAAAGTCCGGATGCCGGACGGGTGGGGGAGATGCTCGGCGCGGCGGTGCGAGAGCTGGATAGGTAGTTACTGGGTTGCTTAGTTTAGTTGCTCAGTTTCTGAGCCTGCGTTTGTAATCATCTGGCAACTCAGCAACTCAGCAACCCAGCAAACCTACGTTACAGTGGCGAGGATGACACCATGGCGCCGGGCCACATACGTCATCGCCATCATCTGGATCGCGGCGATGGCGCGGCTCTTCATCGCCGATGTGTGGGATGAGACGAATGCGCTG
>DATLWH010000201.1:0-6315 GCA_035576505.1 Thermoanaerobaculia bacterium
GGCCATGGCCTTCGCGGCGTTCGTCATCCCGGTGGCCCTCTTCGACGTCAACATGGGAGAGCGGTTCGGCGCCCTCTCCGGCCTGATCTTCGCGCTCTCGATCGCTACGACGGCCGCGCTCCTGGCATGGCGGGGCAATCGCTCGGCGTCGTATCTGCTGCTCGGGATCTCCCCCGCCTTTCTGGCCGGGGTGTTCGTGGTCAGCCTGCGCGTGCTCGGCGTTACATCGATCCCGCCCGGGTCGGGAGCGCTGGTGACGAAGGCCGGACTGCTCATCGGCGCCTTCACGCTGACGCTGGGACTCAACAAGCGGATGACTGCCTTGCAACACGACCGCGATCGCGCCTTCGCCGAGGCCGCGGCGCAGCAGCAGATCGCCCTGCACCGCGCCTACTTCGACGAGGTCACGGAGATGCCAAACCGCAGCCGGTTCATGGCCGCGGGGACGGAGCTTCTTGGGACGGCCATGAACGAAGGGCGGTCTCTGATGGTGGCCGCGGTGGATGTGGTCGGCTTCCGCGACATCAACCGTGCCTTCGGCGCCAACGCCGACAGCGTGCTGGCTGAGTTGGGGGCTCGCCTGCGGGCCGCGGCGGGAAATGGCGTGCTGGTGGCTCGGATCGCGGGAAACGAGTTTGCGATCGCTCAACGGGCCGCCGGTGATTCATCCGCCGCGGAGGGAGAGGGCCGGCACCTGGCCGAGCAGATCCAGCAAGCGACGCAGAGCCCCATGTCGGTGGAAGGCCACACGGTGCGGCTGGCCGTCACCACCGGGATCGCCTTTGCGCCACGCGATGGCCAGAGCCTGAGCGATCTCATGGGCGCATGCGCGGCCGCCATCGCCGCCGCGCGGGCGTCCGGAACTCCGTTGGCGTTCTACACGCCCGGCATGCGCTTCGAAACGCGGGCGCACATGGACCTGGTGACGGAGCTCTGGGAAGCCGTATCGTCCGATCAGATCGAGGTTCACTATCAGCCGCAGCACGACCTCGACAGCGGCGCTCTGGTCGGTGCGGAAGCGCTCGTCCGCTGGCGGCACCCGCACCTCGGGTTGCTGGCGCCCGGGAGTTTCATGGCGCTGGCCGAGCAGAGCGACCTCGTGATCCGGCTGGACGAGGCGGTGATGCGGCGCTCCTTCCGTGATTTCCGCGGCTGGCGTGCCGAGGGGCTCACACTCCCCAGGCTGGCGGTCAACGTCTCCGCGCACGATATGCAACAGCCCGACGTGTGCGACCGCATCAATGCCGTCGTCATCGAAGAGGAAATGGACCCGAACCGGTTGGAGCTGGAGCTGACCGAGAGCCGCCTCTTGAGCAATCTGGCAGCGACGAGCAGGACCATCGCCAAACTGAGGCGGACGGGCATCGGCGTATCGCTCGACGACTTCGGAACCGGTTACTCCTCGCTCTCCCAGATCCGCGACCTCCCGATCAGCGGCCTGAAAGTCGACCGGTCGTTCGTTTCAGGACTCAGCTTCTCCAGCGAGTCGAACGCCATCCTGACGACGCTGGTCAGCCTGGCCAGCGATCTCCACCTGCAACTGGTCGCGGAAGGAATCGAGGACGAGCGGCAACGCTCGGTCCTCATCGCCCATGGCTGCCACCTCGGGCAGGGCTATCTCTATTCGCCGGCGTTGGGCGGCTCGGCGTGGACGGAGTACATGCAACGAGCCGGCGGATTGCGCGCTTCGCGCGCGGTGTCGGGCGTCGGGTGAGTTGTGGCATCGCGGCCGCCGATTCTGCCGTTAGCGGCAACCGGACGGTAGCCAGGGGTGCGAGCGTTTTTTGCGAGCACCCCTGGCTACGTTCTTGAGCCGCTATCGCGGCGTCGTAACGTCCAATCTGCAGTGCGCTGCGAAGCCGCGCAGTTACAATCGCCTCGGATGAAGATTTATATCGCCCAGATGAACCCGACCGTCGGCGCGCTGGCGGCGAATGCGGAGCTCATCCGCCGCGCGTATGCCGAGGGGGTGGCGGCGGGGGCGGACGTCGTTCTGGCTACGGAGCTGGCGGTGACCGGGTATCCGCCGCGGGATCTGCTCGACCGCGAGATCTTCGTCAGCGCCGCGCTGGAGACACGCGACGCCCTGGCGGCCATGACCGGCGCGACGACGCTCGTCTTCGGGTGCATCACGCGCAATGCCTCGTGGTGCGGCAAGCCGCTGCACAACGCCGCCATCGTGGCGCGCGGCGGCAAGGTCATCCTCGAGAAGCACAAGTCGCTCCTGCCGACCTACGACGTCTTCGACGAGCTACGCTACTTCGAGCCCGGCCGGAGCGTCGGGGTGGTGGACATCGCCGGCGTCCGGGCGGGGATCGCCATCTGCGAGGATTTCTGGTTCGACGACGAGATCGTGGGCACGAAGATCTACTGCCGCAATCCGATCGACGAGCTGGCGCGCCAGGGGGCGGAGGTCATTCTCAACATCTCGGCCTCTCCCTTCAACAGCGGCAAGCGGCGTTCGCGCTACGACCTCTTTTCGCGCATCGCCACGCGCTACGGCATCCCGCTCGTCTACGTGAACCAGGTCGGCGGCAACGACGAGCTGCTCTTCGACGGCTCGTCGATCGTGATCGACGCCAAAGGGCGGACGATCTTCTGCGCGCCGGCGTTCGAAGAGCACAGCGCGCTCGTGGAGCTTCACGGCTCGCCGTGTGAGTCGGTGCTGGTTCTCGAACATGCGGAAGAAATAGCCCGCGCCCTGATCCTGGGGCTGCGCGACTACATCCGCAAATGCGGCTTCAAAGACGTGGTGATCGGTCTCTCCGGAGGCATCGACTCGGCCGTTACCGCCGCCATCGCCGTCGAGGCGCTCGGCGCGGAGCATGTGACGGGCATCGCCATGCCGTCGCAGTTTTCGTCGCCGGGCTCGATCGACGACGCTCGCGCGCTCGCGGAGAACCTCGGCATCGCTTTTCACACCGTCCCGATCGGGCCGATCTATGAGCCGTACGAGAGCGCCTTCAACGAGCTGTTCGGCGATACGACGTTCGACCTGACAAACGAGAACGCCCAGGCCCGGATTCGCGGCAACATCCTGATGGCGTGGTCGAACCGCACCGGCGCCATGGTGCTCTCCACCGGCAACAAGTCAGAGATGGCGGTCGGCTACTGCACGCTCTACGGCGACATGGCCGGCGGGCTGGCGCTCCTGGGCGACGTCTACAAGACGATGGTCTACCGCGTGGCACGCTGGCTGAATCGCGGCCGCAACGTGATCCCGGAGTCGTCGATCACGAAGGCGCCATCGGCGGAGTTGCGTCCTGATCAGACCGATCAGGATTCGCTGCCGCCCTACGACGTGCTGGACGGCATTCTCAAGCTCTACATCGAAGAGTGGCTGGAGGTCGACGCCATCGTCGCCGCCGGTTTCGACCGCGAGCTCGTACTGCGCGTTCTCCGGATGGTCGACAACAACGAATTCAAGCGCCGCCAGGCCGCGCCGACGCTGCGCGTCTCGAACAAGGCCTTCGGCGGCGGACGGCAGATGCCGATCGCGCAACGGTGGAGGAGGGAATGACGGAAAACCAGAAACTAGAAACCAGAAACCAGAAATGGTGGCGGAGCGCAGCATTCTGCCGGCGGAGCGCAACATTCTGGTTTCTGGTTTCTGGTTTCTGGTTTTCAGTCGCCTGCCATCGCACGAACATCGATCGTACACAATGGCAGTCGATGTCTTCGAATGAGAAAACGCTCTACGTCCGCACCCTTCTCGGACACGAGAAATCGAAGGAAGCGAAGGGGGGCAATGACCTCGTGTTCACGAAGAGCGCAGACGATTACGTGAAGGGCATCGACGACGCGTACACCCGCGGCGACCAACGGACGGTCGACGCAATCTTCGAAACGATGGGGAGTCCCCGCTGATGGCTGTCGTCCCGCATCCTCCGCTTGCCGAGTACTACGACGCGCCGGACAAGCGCGAGCACTTCGTGCGCGACCTCTTCGATGACACCGCGCCGTGGTACGACTGGTCGGTCACCTTCCTCAGCTTCGGCTCAGGGGGGCGCTACCGCCGCGATGCGCTGGCGCGGGCGGGGCTGACGCGCGGACAGCGCGTGCTCGACATCGCCACCGGCACCGGCGTCGTGGCAAGGGCGGCGCTGACGATCACCGGCAGTACGGACGACATCATCGGCCTCGATCCCTCCATCGGCATGCTCATGGCCGGCCGCGAGAAGGCGCACTTTCCGCTCGTCGAAGCGGGCAGCGAGTACCTCCCGTTCCGCGACGCCTCCTTCGACATGATCACGGTCGGCTTCGCCATGCGGCACTTCGCCGATCTCGATTCCGTCTTCCGCGACTGCCGGCGCGTGCTCCGTCCGGGTGGCCGCATCCTCATCATGGAGATCACCGCCCCCGCCTCGCGCGCCGCGCGCACGTTCATGGGGGCGTACATGGGCGGCTTCGTCCCGGCCATGGCGACGCTCCTCACGCGCAGCCGCAAGGTCGGCCGCATGCTGGCCTACTACTGGGCCACCACACGCGACTGCGTGCGCCCCGAGGTGATCCTGGAGGCGCTGCGCGGCGCGGGGTTCAGCGATGTGACCCGGCACGTGGAGCTGGGGATGTTCAGCGAGTACGTGGGAAGAACATAAGCGCCGCCGCGGAGTCCTGCTGTCTCCTCGCTGGGCGCGGCATTCCCGATGTCAGTGCTCCAGTCAAATCTCCGCTTTCGCGGCTTAGTGTAGCTACGGCGCGGATCTTCTCGTGACAATAACCTCTACCGTCCACTTTTCATTTTTCGGCGTAGGCATAATCGACGACCACTCTCACATCGCCTCGAGCCAGGCGAACGGCAAGCGCCGGTGAGAGAACAAAAAACGGCCGAAGGTCGATGGCCTCCTCGACAACACCGATGCCGCTGAAGGCGCACACGTCGCCAAGCGCGCGAATATCCGTAGGTTTCCGAACCTTCAGGTTTGTGTAGTAGCGTCGCACTTCGTCGCTAACGGATCCTTGCGGCTTCCCGCCCCATACCTTCTGAAACGAGGTCACGGAGAAATCTTCACGCGTTAAGCGGCCTGCGCCATCGAACGTTCGTAATAGCGTCGCCTCCCAGCGCGTTTGCGGAAAACCCTCCACCCTGTAGCCATCATAGCCACCGGTGAAGTGAGCAGCGGCCATCGCGTCACCGGCATACGTATACGTCGCGGACGCCGCGACCTCGTGGTGACAGGCCGTGCTTTCATAGGTGATATCTTCGCGTTGCACACGCCCGTCATTATCGTAGTTGCGTTCGATCAGGAACGTCTGATCACCCGTAGAGAATGGTTGTGCATCGAGAAGCCAGATACCGTCGGTCGTCGCATGCGCGCGATAACCTGACACCTCGCCCGTGAGCAGATTGTCGATGCGTCGCAGATAGTCGCCCTGTTGAAGAGCGAGTTCTACTCCCGATGTCGAACGCCGCGATTCCAGCAGACCGTCTTTCGCAAACGTCCACCCCTCCGTTGTTCTGGCGTCGATTACTGCGGCTCGCCGCGCCTGGCTATACTGCAGGTACTCGCTCAGCGTGGAACCGGGATAGCGGCAACCGACAGGCTCCGTGACTCGGGTTTTCCCGTTGGCATCCTGAAACGAGCGTGTGACAACGACCCGTGCGTCACATGCACCACCATTCCAGCCCGCCGAGGTCACGTCATAGGGCCCATGCCAACAGCGGTGGCACCATCGAGCGCCTGCCGGCAGGATGGCCCCGCAGAACGGACAAAGAAGCTTCGTGCGCGTATAACCGATTTCACGCTCGAGATCGATCAGGCGCGCCTGGAGCGCAGGGGCGTTGGCAGGATTTGACTGGAGGTATCGTTTGTAGAGCCGAAGCGCGCTTTCCAGATCACCTTCTTCCTCATTGAGGACCGCTTCGTTATAGTAGAGCGCCGGGTCGTCGGCATCAACCTGTTCTGCCTGATGAAATGCATCCAAAGCCTCATGCCGTAAATTCTTATCAGAAAGTGCACGCGCCCGGCTGAATAGCGTCTTGTATTCCGTGTCCTGCTGTTCGCGGCGACGCACCTCAATGCCGAACTGCAGCTCGCGCTCCAGAGCCTTGGCCTGCTGAATCTCCTGCCCCTGTGGGTAGAGTAGGATGTAGCGCTCGATCCGGTGTTGCGCCTCATCATATCGCTGCAATTTCACAAGGATGAGCGCCGTGTTGAAAAGAATGGCGGGCTGATCGCGAAAAATGGACTCGGCCTTTTCGAACCATGCCAGCGAGGCGGCGTAGTTGCCGGCCTCGAAAAAGCGGTGGCCAAAATCGGCTGCTGTGGCGAAGTCTTCGCGTGGATCGGTCGTTTGCCCCCCGGCCGGGGTCAG
>DATLWH010000202.1:0-14760 GCA_035576505.1 Thermoanaerobaculia bacterium
GGGGTGCTCGCAAAAAGCGCTCGCACCCCTGGCTACTCTCTTTGCGCCGCTATCGCGGCGTACGCAAACGGGAGAGGGTAGGAAAACCGGCTCCCCCGACACTCCTATGACGAAGTGAGCGTTGAGATACGAACGTCGAAACGCCAGGGAGGCAACATGGCCGGAGCACTCGCGAACCCATTCCTCGGCAAATGGACATACCGCAGCTTTCTGAACAATCCCGATCCAAAGGCTGATCCGACGAAGGATCTGCTGTTCGGGATGGGAACGCTGAAATTCACCGACGCGCCGATGGGGCAGGTCGCCGGCACGATCGGCGGAAAGGGATGGTCCCTGAAGCTAGAGGGCTGGATCACCTACGGCAATCCCTGCAGGGCGCGTTTTCAGGGCAAAGGCGTCGTCGGCAAGGATCTGTGGGTCTACGACTACGACGGGTTTTACGTGAGCCACTGGCCGAACGGAGTGGATCAGGTGGAAGCGATCGTCGGAAGCGTCATTCGCACGAATCCGCATTCGGAAGGCGGCAGCGTCGCCAGGGCCGGCCAGGTGGTCTCGTTCTACGCCGTACGGCAATCGTAGAAGACTGCCTCACTCCCGGAACGACAACATCACCTCCACCGCCCGGCGGATGTCGTTCGCATTGTTCGCCAGCCGCACCGAGGCCCGCACCGCGCCGACGGCGGTGTCGCTGCACGCGGCGAAGCGTTCCGGCGTGTCAGGTGTGTGGAGAAAAGCAGCCCGCGGGAGGCCGCAGTTCCATCCGATGGCTCACTGACCGATGGCTCACTGACGTTTCCATAACTACCTCATAGCTTTATGATAGATCGTGTGCTACAATTACTGTTCCCCTGAACTAGGTGTCGCTCCTGCTTGCTGGAGAAAGGAAAGTGCTCGTGAATGACGAGGCAAAAGAACTCATCATCGCCCCCGCGGTGGACGCGAACGACTCCGACAAAAGCGCTAAGGGGTTCTTCTCGCAGGGCGTGACCGCACCCGTAAAACTGAAGACTGATGTGTTGCGCGATAACCTCGCTGGCTTCATCGGCGCCATGAACGAAGCCTTGGAAGGGATGCCTCAACTCGTCGAAGGATTCAAGCTGGAGGAAATCGAGTTGGTTGTCGAAGTGAACGGCGAAGGTAGCGTGCAATTGCTCGGAGGAGTGAAGGTCGGAGCGAGTGGAGGAATCACCCTCAGGCTTAAACGGTAACTGAGATCGCGATCGGCTCATGGCAGTCGAGTTCGACAAGAAAGCCGCTATTCTCATTGGCGTGAACACCTACGATCACGTCACGCCGCTTCAGTTCTGCCGCGACGACGCCGCCGAATTTGCCAGAGTTCTTCAGGAAACACTCGGATTCAAGTCCGACGACATTCTCCAGATGATCGAAGGCAGCGAATATCCACCGACGAGAGGAACCATCTTTCACTGCCTCGGCGAACTGAAGAAAGTAAAGAAAGTCGGAAAGGATGACCTCTTACTATTTTTCTTTTCCGGCCACGGCATGACAGGCGATGAAGACGGCAAAGACTATCTACTCCCGAGTGACGCCACTCCTTTTAATCTCGAGCAGACCGCGATCAAAATCGAGGACATCGCGAAAGAACTGAAGAAAACCGATTGCAACAACATCGTTATGTTCATCGACGCGTGCAGAAACCTCGGCGAGAAAAGCGTTACGTCGATCGGGCAGGAAGCTGCAGACGCGGTGAGGCGCGCTGGGATCGTGACCTTCTTTTCGTGTGATCCCAAACAGAAGTCATATGAAATCGAGACCTTGAAACACGGCTCCTTCACTCACTGCATTCTCGAGGCAATCACCAAGAATGAAGGTTCCTCAGTTTCAGCGCTCGATGCCTATTTGCGAAAACGCGTACCGGAGATTAACAAGCAATATAAGAAGCCTGACCAGGAACCATATACGATCATCGAACCGATCGTGAAGGGTCAACTACAGATATTCTTTAGCGCAGTCCAGAAAGTGCAGACGAGCGCGACTATCGAAGTATGGAAAAGCCGACTTGCGTATTTGTTCAGCGAGGAACAAATTAATGTTGATCTTCTGAACAAAACATTCGAATATTTGAACCTCAACAAAGAGAACGTCTCATTTGAGCGCGATCAGCGAACCGTCTTAATCAAGGCAGTCTGCGATGAGACGTTGCTTCTCGACGCGTTCATTGCAGCGTGGGGAACCATCGAACGCAAGACGGCAAAACCAAAACCGAAGACGAGTTTGGGGAACCTTTGAGTACTACCATCAAGCACCGTACTGCTTCCCCAATTGAAGGCGCGCTGTTCGCGGTTGCGAATGCCGTATTACGGAGGTTTGCGTTTCTGCGTAAGAAATTAGACGACGCAGCGCAACGATTTGTGAGAGTCGCCCAGGCGCGGGCATCCGCTGGAGACGTCGACGGGGCTCTTTTCGCTTACGAACGCGCCTTCAATCGGTCACCCGGAAACGGCTCCCTGCTCAAGGAGGCGGGCCAACTCGCCTACGAAACCAAGCGGTATTCGGACGCTACGCGCTTTTTCAGACGTGCCCTTAGCCTGGACTACAACGACCAACGCGCGCTGAGGGGGCTAGCCTTCGCACTTCACGCTGATGGAAGCAGGGACGAAGCCGTCTACCGCTATTTCCGATACCTCGATACGAACCGCGACGATTACGACGCGTTGCTAAACCTGAGCGCGCTTTTTCTGGATTCCGGAGAGTACGAGCAGGCTATCGAATATTCCGAGAGGGCGGGCCGAGCAGACCCGGCCAAGGCAGCTCCCCTTCATAACATTGCACTCGCCTACTTCAATCTGGGTAAATTCTCAGAAGGGGAAGCGAGCATTCGGCGCGCGCTCACGATCGACAGAAGTGGAGATTCTTTACGTCTCCTCGGATTGCTGCTTGAGAGTCAGGACAAAACGGAAGAGGCACTGGAGCACTACAAGGAAGCGTGTAGCGTGAGCCCACAATTTGCCCAAGCCTACCTTGACGTGGCCCGACTTCAAGGTGAGTTGGGCCAGTACCCAGACTATCTCGTCAATGCTCAAAAGGCGGTCGAGCTTTTCAAGAATGATGACAACCGTGACGGCCTCGAGGCGGCTTACTGGAATTTGGGGTGGGCTTACTATTCGAGTGGCGAATGGGAAAAATCGACGGAGGCGAGCCGGAAAGCGCTCGACCTCGAGCCGAATTCAGCTCCGCCTCGATTCAATCTGGCGTTGGCTCTGCTTTTTCAAGGACAATCCGATGAAGCTAAGAAGGAATACAAGCGTGCTGTTAAGAATTCGTCGATTAGCAACCTTAAAGCCGACGGCATCGACGACTTACAGGCAGCGCTACGAAAGCGCCCGGACTTGCCTGGCGGCCACGAATGCCTCGATCTACTCCTCACCGAATATGGGAAACTTGAAACGCAACGACTCGGGGATTCTGGCCTCACCAAGACCCAACCGTCTTAGGCCATGGTTTGCTTGCTACAATGCAATCGGCCTCCCTGCAGACTGCCTCACTCCCGGAACGACGCCACCACCTCCACCGCCCGGCGGATGTCGTTCGCGTTGTTCGCCAGCCCCACCGAGGCCCGCACCGCGCCGACGGCGGTGTCGCTGCACGCGGCGAAGCGTTCCGGCGTAAAGCCGGTGCCGAGCGTATCGAAGCAGGCAGCCATGCGCTCCGGCTCGAGGCCGAAGGCGGCCTCCGAGGCGCCGGGGTTGCAGAAGCAGCCGCCGCGGAGAGAAACGCCGGCGCGGCGCGCCCGGGCCTCGACCAGCGAGTAAGGCATCGCATGTAGGTCGCGGCCGCAGACGTTGAAGGCGATGGCACCGCCGCGGTTTGCCATGTCGCGGGGACCGTAGAGGCAAACGACCGGCTTGCCGTTGCCATGGCGGAGCGCGCGAAGATCGTCGAGCAGCTCGCTCGTGAGTTGCGCGACATGCTCGGTGAGGCGCGGCATATGAACCTCCTCCAGCAACGCAAAGCCGGCCTCGAGCGCGGCGATGCCGAGGAAGTTCGGGGTGCCGTCTTCGAAGCCTTCGTTGCCAGGGCGAAGGAGATGTCTGTCGGCGGCGACCGACGCGTACATGACCGTGCCGCCGGCGAACCAGGGGCGGCGCAGACGCGCCAGGGCATCGCGGCGCGCCACGAGTGCGCCGAGGCCGGTGGGATAGCCGAAGAGTTTGTAGAACGACAACGCCACGAAGTCTGCCGGGCAGCGGCGCAGACTGAAGGCGTGGCTGGGGATGAATGCCGCGACGTCGAGCAGAACGTCGAAACCGAGGGCGTGCGCTTTCATGACCAGATCGAGCGGGTGTTGCACTCCTGAGAAGTTGGACTGCGCCGGAAAGGCCACCAACCCGCCTCCATCCAGTGATTCCTCGCAAAGGAGTACCTCGGCATCGAGCAGGCGAAGCTCGTCATCGAGCGGCAGGTAGCGGACGCGCGCTCCGGCCCGCCGGGCATATTCGCGGATGCCGTTCACCGAGTTGTGGTTGTCGACCGAGAGGAAGCAGCCTGCCTCCGGCGAGAACGGATAGGCCTCGGCCACGAGTTTGATGGCCGCGCTCGTGTTGGCGGTGAAGCAGACGTCGTGCGTCGATTCGTCGACGTCGAAAAAGCGCAGCAGCGTCTGACGCGCCGACTCGATGACCGCGGTGCTGGCCCGCGAAGGGCCGGAGTCGGAGTGCGGGTTGCCGAAGAGCCCTTCCCGCAGCAGCGCGTGATGCGCGCGGAGCTGCGAGTCGCCATACAAAGCGCTCCCGGTGTAGTCGAGATAGGCATGATGCTGCGCATCGAGACGGTGGAACTCCGATTCGCGCAGCGCGTCGAAGAACGTCCCCGTCTCCACCGCGGCGGCACTCAGCATCCCCTCCTCCGGATGGCAGCGATGGCGGCAGCGGTGTCCTCGCGCCGCGGTGTGGGAAGTTTGTCGACGATGCGGGGGACGCCGCCGAAGTAGCGGCTGACGACGCTGGCCCGCTGAAACGCGGCCCGGGCGGCCGGCGACGCGTTCTCGGCGACGGTGGGATTCATCACCTCATCGATCCACCCGTGCAGCCCGCCGCGAAGGACGTACACCTTCCGGTTGCCGAGCGCCTCCGCGGCGCGCGCGTCGCCGGAGACCAGCACGATCGTCTCCTCCGGCTTGAACGGAGTCGCCGCCAGCGACTCGGCGGCCATGCGCTCGGCGCGCGGGAGGTGATAGTCATCGAACTGCTCCTCGGTGCGCAGGTCGATGATGCGAAGCTCCGGCTTGCGGTCGCGGATCCACTCCGCCAGCTCGACGGCCGTGACGCTGAGGGCGGCAGGCCGCGCGCGGTACGGACTGCCGGCGAACAACGCCAGCACGCCGAGGAGCGCTGCGAGGGCGGCCAGAACACGGCGGGTCACGCGCGCTTCTCCAATCGCTCGGCAAACGGAAAGGCGATCAGGGCCATGGCCACGACGGCGAAGACCACGGCGCCGTAGGAAACGTGCAGAACATCGGGGAGCGTGAGCGGCCCGCGCGCCGTGCTCTCGTAGAAATGTTGCAGAGGCGCGAAGGCGAGACCGGTGGCCAGCACACCGCCGAACATCCCGAGCATGACCAGCGCGCCGTCGCCCCTGCCGGTTGCCGCGGCCACGCAGGAGGTTCCGGGACAGAGTCCCGCAATCACGAAGCCGGCGCCGAACAGCAGGCCGCCGGCGAGCTGCGGCAGGAGGTACGTCTCCGGGATGTAGACGCGCCCGAGGTCGAGGATGCCGAGGCGGCCCAGCCAGAAGGCGCCGAGCATCGCCGTCACGATCGCGCTGAACATCACCTTGAAGACGGTGAAGTCGGTCAGATAGAACTGGCCGGCCAGCTTGGGAGCGCTCCCCAATCCGGCCCGTTCCAGCGCCCAGCCGAAGGCGACGCCGATGGCCACGGCTGCGGTGAGAGGGGCGCTCTCGAACAGCGGAGCGATCATCGCCAGGCCCTCTTGACGATCGGCGCGAAGAGGTACGCACCGGCAAACGCGGCCATCATGAAGAGCCAGCTCCCTGCGCTGAGCAGGGCGCCGCCGGTGAGCGCGAGACCGCTGGTGCAGCCGCGCGCCAGCACGGCGCCGGCCCCCATCGCCGATCCTCCCGCGAAGGCGCAGGCCAGCCTCCCACCGCGGCCGATGCGCGGCCCGCGCTCGATCGTGGCGCGTAAGCGTCCTGCCGCCAGCGCGGAGAGGAACCCGCCGATCACGACCCCGGCAATCTCGAAGAGCAGCCATTCGCGCCACGGTCCATCCCCCGCCAGGTATCGCGCGAAGTAGGGACTGCCGGCCGCGCGCGCCGGCGACACCGCCGCCACCACCCCGGCCGCGCCGCTTGCGAACGCGCCCGACGCGCCGAGGCCGCGGCCAACGACTACGTAGGCCGCCAGCAGCACCAGGCCGAGCCCGACGCCGGCGACGTAGGGATCGGCGTAGGGGCGAGGTGAAAAAGCGCGGGGGAGAAGGCTCTCGACGTTACACAGTTTCGGCGAGGCGCTCACTTGCCCGCCTTCTCCGACGGGTTATCGACCGCATACTCCTTGTGCCGCGACCAGTCTTCGAACGAGCCGTCGTACAGCAGGACAGGGTGGCCCAGCGTCCGCGCGGCGAAGAGCATGGCCGTGGTCTGCTGGCCGATGTGGCAATAGCCGATGACCGTGTCGCCCGGCTTCACGCCCGCCTTCGTGAACAGCGCCGCCAGCTCAGCGTCCGACTTGAGCATCAGGTGATCGTCGGTAATCGATGTGAAGGGGATGCTCAGCGCACCGTGGATGTGTCCCGTGCGGTGCATCTCCCCGTGCGCGCCGCCGGTCTCCACCCCGTCGTAATAAGCCGTGTCCCGGCCGTCGACGACCGAAACGCCCGGCGTGCCGATGCGCGCGTGGACGGTGGCGGCATCGACGATGATCGGTCGGAGTTTCAGCGGAGCGAGCGTGCCGCTCTTCGCCGCCGGAACATCCTTCGTCACTGCTCCTCCGTTGCGAACCCAGGCGTCCTGCCCGCCATCCAGCAGCGATGAGCGGGCGCCGAGGCCGGCGTAGTCGAGCGTGAAGACCACCCGCGTCGCGTGCGACACCCGCTCCCCTCCGAAGTAGACGATGACGCGCGACTTGTCGGAGATGCCTAGCGCCTCGAGCCGGTGCCGCAGATCCTCGGCGGGCGGCATCTCCAGCATCAGCCCATGCCCGCTGTGATCGGAGACCGAGATGTCCGCCAGCGATACGAACCGCGCCCCCGGGATGTGGGCCGCCGCGTATCCGTCCTTGTCGCCGACATGGAGAAGGACGAGGTCAGGATCATTGATGTGCTGCTTGAGCCACGCCGCATCGACGACCAGCGCCTGGCGCGGGCTGGCCATCGCCGCTCCGGCGATCAGAAATGTGAATACGAGCAAGAGTTTCGTCTTCATCGAGTTCTCCTTCGAGCGTAAGGATGGGGGCCACGCCCGCCGCACGTCCCGCGGTTTGCAGCCAATTGGATTGGGGAGGGGGCGAGATGGCGGGAGATCACCTCTGTCAGGATTGCGTTCGGGGTTTCGAATAGGGAGCCGTGGGCATCAACGCGCATTTCTCCCAAGCTAAGTGGAATCGCAGACACAGTGTTCATCGAGCGTCCTTCTCCCCACAGGGCTTTTCAGCGGGGGGGAAGGCTCTCGACGTTACACGGTGTCCGCGAATCCACTGTAAGAATGCGGGTTAAAGCCGCGGAGCGGCGGCATCTACGTAGCCCAGTGCGTGAGCACTGGGACACCGGATCGCATATCCAAGAGCCGCGGAGCGGCGGCATCTGGGCCGGAGCGGTTCCGCGCATGTGAACGCAGGTGCTCCGTTTGTTTTGAATCGCGACATTCGGAGATGTCGCCGCTCCGCGGCTGGCGATCACCCGATTCAGAATCCCAATGCTCACGCATTGGGCTACGTAGATATCGCCGCTCCGCGGCTTTCGGAATCCTCTTCCCCGTCTCATTTCCCCCGCGGGTCGCCGGTGCGCTTGAAGTAATCGCGCAGGTTGTCCGGGCGATAGCCGGGAACCTTATCCCACCGGTCGAGGGCGCTCTGGTGGACGGACTGCGTGGCGTCGCCGCCGATCGGCCGCTCGTATTTCCCTTCGACGCGGTAGATCAGAGTCATCGAGTCGTGGATCGTTCCGGCCGGCGCCGGATTGAGACCGTGTTTTTTCATCACGGCATCGTCGAATACCAAACCGGCTTCCCTGGCGCAGTCGATCATCCACTGCAGCGAACCGTCCGAGAGATCGGACTCTTTGTAGCCGCCGCCGACGTCGCTGTGAACGCCGGGAAACCAGACCTGTCTCACGGTCTGTCCGGCCAGTGGTACCGAGTTCCATAGCGTCGGCTCGAACGGGCTGCGGTGCTCGTCGATGGCCAGCGCGTGGAACGCGTACTTCACGGCTGGATTGAGATCGGTGTCGAGAAACTGAAACTCCTCGCGGTTCACGGCGCGCAGTCCGCGCAGCGGAATGCCGAGAGCGCCGACTGTGTCCCACACGCCGACCATCTTCACCGGGGTGTCAATCGCACCGTCGACCGAGAAATCCGCCCTGAACTTCTGCGCGGCGGCATCTCCCGCTTTCACGTTGGCGTCGTGGTACATCTTCTCGGCAGGCAGGTACTGCTCGACGCATTCGCGCTTGATGATCCCGCATTTGTGAATCATGCCGCCGATGCTGCGGGCCGTGAACGCGCCGCGCGAGAAGCCGATGAGGTAGATCTCGTCGCCCTGTTCGTAGTTCGCCATGAGAAAGATGTAGGCGTCGTGAATGTTCTGCTCGAGGCCCGCACCGGTGGCACCGCCGAGGAGCTTGTCCTCCGCGTCGCCGGTTCCGACGCCCTGATCGTAGTAAATGATCTGTTCGGTACCGTCCGGCGCACGCTTGGCGAGCCGGTAGGCAATCTTGATCACGTTCGTCGGACAGGGCTTCCCGGCGTTCTCCTGATCGGCGTGATTCCACGTTCCGTCGCAACACAGCACAATTCTCTTCATACTGATAGGTGTGTCGGATCTGCGGAAATCCCTACCCTCTGAGCCAGTGCACAAGATCGATCACCTCGTCTACGCCACACCAGCACTGGAGCGCGGCATCGCGGAGATCGAGGCGCTGACCGGCGTCCGTGCCTCGGCCGGCGGTCAACACGTTGCCTGGGGTACGCACAACGCCCTTGCTTCCCTCGGAACAGGCGTCTACCTCGAGATCATCGCCCCTGACCCGGTTCAACCCAGGCCGTCAGGCCCGCGGCCGTTCGGCCTCGATGGCTTGCTTCAGTCCCGGCTCGTGACCTGGGCTGCACGCTGCGGCGATCTCGATCACGTCGTGCATACCGCCGCCCAACATGGCGTGCTCCTCGGCGAGATCCTCTCCGGAAACCGCATTCGTTCCGACGGCGTCGTCCTGGCCTGGCGCCTGACGAGCCCATGGTCGTTGCTGGAAGGAGGGCTCATCCCCTTCCTGATCGATTGGGGATCATCCCCTCACCCCGCGGCCTCTGCCGCGAAAGGCCTTTCCCTGGTTGACCTTCGTGCTGAGCATTCGAGCCCTCAGGCGCTCACACGCACGCTTGCTCTTCTCGATGTGGACCTCGCCGTGACGCAGGAACCGCACAACGCTCTTGTCGCCACCATCGACAGCCCGCTCGGCCGTATCGAGCTGCGGTAGCCGGCCCCGGAGCGCTGGCGTCCTCGCCGGCTGGCGAGGCGGAGCCTGCCCTGAGCGGAGTCGAAGGGTCTCGGCGCCTCGAGGGCACCGTATGGCAAATGGCGGAAAGGGCGTGGGTGGATCGCGATCGTGTTGCGGAGGACACGCACACTCGGCGGCGAGACGCCGCCTGGCCAGCCGCCGAGACGGCAGCGCTCCGGCGCGAGGACCGCGCGTAACGCGCGGTCCTCGGCATCAAAGGAATCAGCGGCTCAGTGGCTGGGCCCGCGGCCCGGAACGACGTGGATGGTTGCGGTGCTGCTGTTGTTCCCTGGCACTGGATCGGGCGTGGCCGACGATACCGTCGCCGTGTTCGAGACCAGCTTGGACTTTTTCACCTCCGGAGCGGTGATCACCAGCGTGATCGGGGCGGCCGGTCCGACGGCGAGCGTCGGCGTCGTGCAGGTGACGACTCCGGAGGCGAATCCACAGCTCCATCCCGAGCCTGTCGCGCTCACAAAACCGGAGCCGGCCGGGAGCGGGTCGGTAACCGAAACCGACGACGCGGCCGTGGGGCCGTTGTTCGTGACGGACACGGTGTATGTCACCGGGGCGCCGGCGAACGAGACCGGCCGGATGGTGGGATTGGCGGTCTTCGCGATCGTCAGATCGGCGCTGCCAACAGTATGGAAGTTCGTCACCTCAGACAGCTCGGTTGCCGACATGCACTGCTGGGCGTTGAGCCCGAACGCGGCCAGGTTCGCCGCTTGCGCCGCGGCCGCGGCCTTCGTCCCCATGCCCGTCGCATAGTTGACGATGATCTTGGTCTGGCCGGGGTTGAGAGTGAT
This sequence comes from Thermoanaerobaculia bacterium, assembly GCA_035576505.1. Classification (GTDB taxonomy): domain Bacteria; phylum Acidobacteriota; class Thermoanaerobaculia; order Gp7-AA8; family Gp7-AA8; genus JADGNZ01. The sequence continues at coordinate 10,496 of DATLWH010000202.1, forward strand.
CGAGTACACCCACCACGGGTTGTCGTCACCGCTGACGAAGTTGATGCTCGCCAGAGGCGTCGCCGCACCGCTGCCCTGGAAGACGTGCCCGATGCGCGGGTCGCTCGAGGTGCTTCCGGAGAATTGCTGGAAGGAAGTGGCCCAGAGGTCGGCGGTCGTAACGGTGGCGTCGCCGCTCGACGTCGTCACCACGACCGTGTTGCTGTCCGACCCGAGGTTGTTCGACGTCACCATCGTGAACGTGATGGGAGAGCCCGTCGTGTTGGTGAAGAAGTTCATCCAGCGGACGTACCGGTCATTCGTCGGGACATAGACCTTGCGCTGCACGCTCAGGCCGCCGATGGTCTTCGCCGGCAAAACGAACTGCCGGTTGGTGCACTCGGGAACCGCCGGCACGCCCGAGTCGACCGTGGCCGGACCGTTCTTGTTGTAGATGACGAAGTTCGCGTCGCCTGTCCTGCATTGTCCAGTGCTGTTCGTGAGGCTCACGCAGAGGGCGTTGTACCCGTCGAACATGTCGTTCAGCGTCGACATCACCGTGCCGCCGGCGGCGGTGCTCGCGGCGATGGCATGCGTATACGACGCTTCCGATGCGGCCCCGGAGGCCGAAGAGCTGGTGCTGAAGGTGATGTTCGTATCGATGAAGTACTTCAGACCGCCGGCATCGACGAGCGCAATGGAGCCGGTGGCGAGCGATATGGGATGGAGGGACTCATCGGTCACCCTCCCGATGGAGTGCGCATGGCGCAAACGCTTGGCCGCGCGCTTGGCATCATTCGCGGCCTTGAGCGCCGCGCGGTCGGCCTGATTCGATTTCAGGAGGCTCAGCGTCGTGGCCTTGTCGGTCAGCGCGATGTCGGCGAAGGCGGAGTGAGCGAACAGCAGGCAGGCAAAGACAACCCAGTATCGTTTCACGAGTGTCTCCTCTCTCTCTCTCGATAAGACTTGCCAGGGGGGAATGCAAATCTACGCCGGAACTCGGGAAAATGCCAGAGGCGCGCCGGGCGTTACCGAAACGTTTTTGAAGTCAACGTACGTGCTCCTCGATCGGAACCCATCCACCACGGAGGCACCGAGAGCACAGCGGCCTCCGTGTCCTCGGTGTCTCTGTGGTTGAATGCCTTTCCATCGGAGGGTATCGATGGCTGCAGGCATATCTCGCACCTGGCGTCTGGCTCCCTGTTCTCTGATCCTTTTCGCGATCCCCCTCGCACAAACGCAGGACGCGCCGTGTACCGCGTTGACGCGGGTGCCATCCCCCTGCTCTGAGGCAGAGAAGCCAGCGCCGGACCTGGTGGCCACGCTGGACGGCAAACCGATCCATCTCTCCGATCTCGACGAGGCCACGCGAACGGAGGTCATGGGACTGGAGGAGGCGGTGGCGACGGCGAAACAGAAGGCGCTTCGCCGCGAGATCGAGCTCGTCCTCCTCGAGCTGGAAGCAGCGAGAGTCCACGTCGATGCCAAACGCCTCGCCTATGACGAAATGGTCAGGAAGGTTGCCTCCCCTTCGGATGAGGAAGTGAAACGCGAGATCACCGACCACCCCGATCGATACAAACGGGTTGAGGGACGATCCGAGCGGGCCGCCTCGGCAATCTACGAGCGCGCGCTCACGGCGAGAGCGAAACAATTCTTCGCCTCTCTCGAACAGCGCTTTCCGGTGACGGCGGCCGATCTGGCCGGCGCCCCCGCTTCCGCCAGCACCGTGCTGGCCCGAGTGGGCGACCGGCAGATCGTGGCCGCACAAGTGTCCGCGAACATCGAGGCTGCCGGGACCAAGGCTCGCCTGGAAGTCCGCCAGGACGAGCAAGCGGCCATCCAGCGCATCGCGCATGACCGGCTCGTTGCCGCCGAGGCAGCCCGCCGCGGAATCTCCGCGGATGAACTGGTGCGCCTGGAGGTGACTTCGAAGACTGCCCCACTCACCGATGACGGCGTGAAAAAAGAATGGGAGCGGTACAAGATCCTCTACGGCAGCGATTTCGCCAGCGCGGATGCGGACGTTCGAAAAGATCTGGCCGCGGACCACAAGGAGCAGGCCGAGAAAGCCTTCGACGGCCTGCTCCGCAAAGGACATGAAACGAGCCTCCCCTTCGAGATCCCGCACGACCCCGCTCTGAAGATCGACATCGGCAGGGCGGCCTTCACCGGACCGGAGACCGCGGCGGTGACGCTCGTGGAATGGGGAGACTTCCAGTGCCCGCCGTGCGGGTACATGTCGAAGATCATCGATGAGGTGATTCCCGCGTATGGCACCAGGGTCCGCTACGTTTTCCTGCAGTTTCCACTGAGCATCCACCAGAACGCATGGAAGTCGGCTGAAGCGGCACTGGCCGCTCACGCCCAGGGAAAATTCTTCCCATACGCCCACCTGCTGTTCGCGAACCAGAAAGCGCTCGACGTGGCATCGTTGAAGAAGTACGCGGCGCAGGCAGGACTCGACACAACCAAGTTCGAGAACGACCTCGACAGCGGAACCTTCGCCCCCGACGTCTTCGACGAGAAACGCCGCGGCCAGCGTGCCGGGGTAGACAGCACGCCGACGTTCTTCCTCAATGGAGTGGAACAGGGACCTTCGTTCTACACGCTCGAGGGCATGCGGGCCGCGATCGACGCGGAACTGGCGAAGCCGTTGACCGGAAACCATGCACCGCAGAGCCACTGAGAAGATGCGCATCGCAGGAACCATCCTCCTCACCCTCCTCATAGCCGCCTCGGGCGTCGCGTGGTCCGGATGCGGGGTGACGTTCAATGTTCCCGAGGGTTGGAGAATCGAACCTGCGGGCAAGCCGGCGAAAGGCACGTGCGCGATCGGCGTCAGCCCGAAAGGGTGGAAACGGTCGGTAGCCAATTCGCGCTGGGACGATGACGCGTTTGCAGTTCACGTGACCGTCCTTCACGGCACATTCGCGGCAGCGGCGAAGAAGTTTGCGTTTGAAAAGGATGAAAAGGGAGAGTGGGGTGTACCGGCGCTCCGAGGAGTCTGGACGAAAGCGGAAGCCGTCCGTTATGGCCCATTCCGCGGCTGGCGCGGCCAGTCGCTGTCACGCGGCTTCGCCAGGGAGGGTGCTGTTCTGGGCGAGAGCTCGCGCGTCTATTCGACCAGTTGGTTCTCGTACCTCCTTCACGACGGGCATGGAACGATCATCTGCGTCCAGTACAACCAATGGAATCCCGACATCAAGATCGACCGCGCTGCGGCTGCCAACACGATCCTTTCTTCCCTGGCACGTTCGGCACCTCAACCGTGAACGGCAGCGCCGGCCGTCCCGCCGTGTGCAGTTGGACGACGGCACTCCCATCGATTGCGCCTTGCTCATCGACGCCACCGGTTGCGCCCCCTGGCTTTCGCGCCACCTCGGCGCGCGGCGCGTGATCCACGACCGCCTCAAGGCCACGGGGCCTTTCTCGACGGCGGCCACTGCGACGCCACCACACTCATCGAGGCGTCCAAGGTTGGCTGGTGGTACAGCGCCACGCTCCCCGATTCGCGGTTTGCCGTGATGCTGATCTCCGACACGCCGCGCCCGTTTACTCCGTCCCCACTGACGCAAGCGCGCATCAACGACGGCGGCTATGCCATGAATGCCCAGCCCCGCCGCGTCGACGCCGGAAGCGCCCGCCTCGACCGCGCCTGCGGCGACGGCTGGCTGGCCATCGGCGACGCCGCCATGTCCTTCGACCCCATCTCCTCGCATGGCCTGCTCACCGCGCTCGCCACCGGCCTGGCTGCCGGCGAGACGTCGCTCGCGGGCTATCAGGCATTCGTCGACACCACTTGGCGCGCGTATGCGCGCATGCGGCAGGAGTGCTACGGGGGGGAGGGGCGGTGGGGGAGGCACCGTTCTAGCGGAGAAGGAGGGGGTTGCTTCAAATCCAGACCACTGATAGTTGATACGCGGCACTCCAATCGAGCGACGCTGGCGCGTTCAGCCGCGGCTCTAGCTGAGTGGGAGACGGTCGCGTGGATATCGCGTCTTCGCATCTTCGTGTCTTCGCGTGATCATCGGCTCGCAGCACTCGAGAAGGGATATCCGCGCGAAGGTCAACGGACCACCACCTGATTCGGATATCCGTTAGTACACTATTGGGATGCGAAAGGTTCTCGTCTCTCTGCACGAGTCCGATCTCCGGATCATTGACGCGGCGGCACGAAGGGCAGGCGAGACGCGGAGCTCCTTCGTTCGCCGAGCCGCTCTTGCGGAGGCGCACCGCGAGCACCGCCCCGTCGACGAACCCGCCATCCGCAGGGCGTTTTCGAG
>DATLWH010000203.1:0-4944 GCA_035576505.1 Thermoanaerobaculia bacterium
GGCGGCGGAACGCAAGACGTTGCTCGTGGCTGGCGCGGCCGCGGGGATGTCAGCGACCTTTGCGTCGCCGATCGCGGCGGTGTTGCTGGCCGTAGAGCTCCTTCTCTTCGAGTGGAAACCGCGAAGCCTGATACCGGTCGCGCTGGCCAGCGCGGTGGCCGGGGCGATGCGGGTGCCGCTGCTCGGAAGCGGCCCTCTGTTTCCCGTGCCTCATCACGGCATGATCGAGTGGCCGGGATTGCTCGCCGCCGCCGCGGTCGGACTGGCCGCGGGTGCGTTCTCCTGGGCTCTCAGCACGGGGCTCTACGCGCTCGAGGACGCGTTCGAGCATCTGCCGCTGCACTGGATGTGGCGTCCGGCCATCGGCGGGCTGTTCGTGGGAATCGGTGGCTATTTCGTGCCCCGAGCCCTGGGAGTGGGCTACGACGTCATCGGGGATCTTCTCCTCGGTCACCTTGCCGTTACGGTCATCGTGGCCCTCGTCGCAGTGAAGTGCGGCATCTGGCTCGTCTCTCTCGCTTCCGGAACCTCGGGCGGCGTCCTCGCTCCCCTTTTGATCATGGGATGCGGATTGGGCGCGGTGGAGGCAATCCTGCTTCCTTCCGCCGGAAGCGTGTCGCTCTGGCCTCTGATCAGTATGGCCGCGGTGCTGGGGGGAATGATGCGCGCCCCGTTTACCGCGGTGATCTTCGCGTTGGAGCTGACGCACGACATTGAATCCCTGCCACCGCTGCTGATCGCGGCGGTGATGGCGTACGGATTCACCGTTCTGGTGATGAAGCGCTCCATTCTCACGGAGAAAGTGGCTCGCAGGGGTTACGACATCTTCCGGGAGTACTCCGTCGATCCCCTGGAGACGTTCCGGGTTTCGGAGGCCATGACGGAAGCGGTTCTGACGATTCCAGGCTCTCTTCCGGCGAGCGAAATCTACGACCGGTACTTCTCGTCGAGCCAGAAGCACCGAGGATTTCCGGTCGTGGACGAGACAGACCGGCTTCTTGGCATCCTGACAATCTCCGACGTCATGGAAATGTCGCTCTCCGAACCCGATCAGACCCTGACCGCCAAAGACCTTCTCCGAAACGATCCGATCGTCGCCTACTCTCATGAGACGTGCCGCGAAGCGGCCGAGCGTATGGCCGCCTCGGGCATCGGACGTCTGCCGGTTCTCTCAGAGGAGACCCGGAAACTGATCGGCATCATCACCCGCAGCGATCTCCTGAAACCGCGCCTTCTTCGCTTCGACGAGGAGCGACGCCTGCCGGCGGGATGACAGCGGAAGACAGACTATCGTCTTTGGCAGTTGGGCCTGAGGCGTTTCCGCGCGATCGATGAGCGGCCATCGTCGGGACGAATCGGTCCCCTCACCCGGACACCTCCTGATTTAGTATCGTGTCGTCTCACATTCGCAATGAGTTGTCCGGACTCACGTCGAAGCCTCTCCGCCGCGCGAATCGCCGCGATTCTCGTTCTTGCTGCGCCCATTGCCTCCGCGCAGTCGATCCTCACCTACGCCGGAGGAGGGACGAGGGACGGGCTGCAGGCGACGGCGATCGTGCTGACCTCGCCGTTTGGGTTGGCGACGGACACGAGGGGAAACCTGTACATCGCCGAGGAGAGTGGGAGCAGCGTGCAGAGGGTCAACCTCGCGTCGGGGGTGATCGCGCGCTTCGCCGGGAATGGCGGGGGAAGCTACAGCGGCGACGGCGGTCCGGCTACCGGGGCATCGCTCAAGAGGCCACACGGACTCGCGTTCGATGATGCCGGGAATCTCTTCATCGCCGATCGGGACAACGGGCGCGTTCGACGCGTCGACGCGAAGACAGGCGTGATCACCACCTTTGCCGGTGGAAACAACGATCCGAATCTCACGAATGCCGGCGACGGCGGGTTGGCTACGTCCGCGTTCCTTGGCGATCCGGTTGGCATCACCTGGCACGACGGCGAGCTTTACATCGCCGAGACCCAGTACAACGCCAACGTCGTGCGGAAGGTCGATCACAACGGCATCATCACGACTGTAGCCGGAAAGCGCGGACTCACCTCGTTCTCAGGCGATGACGGCCTGGCCACGGATGCGGGCCTCGGGTCTCCTTACGCGGTCGTGGTCGATGCAGCCGGGAACCTCTACATCGCGGATCTCGACAACAGCAGACTGCGCAGAGTCGATCACGTCACGCACAAGATCACCACGGTCGCAGGCGGTGGGACGGAGACGAACGGTGTTGGCGACCGCCCCGCTCTCGGAGTGAGCATCTGTCCGGCTGCACTGACCATCGACGCCGCTGGATTGATCTATGTCGCCGACTTCTGCAACCGGAGGGTGTTGCGCTACAACCCCGCCAGCGGCACGATCGCCACGTTCATGGGCAATGGCGAATATGGCGGCGGCGACGGCAGTGTGGCCACCGAGGCAGGCGTCGAAGAGCCCGCAGCGCTGGCGTTCGATCCGGCGGGAAATCTGTTCGTCGAGGATGGATCCAACGGAAGCATTCGCAAAGTCGATGCAGCGACGCGAATCGTTTCCACGGTCGCGGGCGGAGGGACGTTTGTCGGCGACGGACGCGTGGCCAGTGCGGCGATCCTTTCCGGTCCGCGCGGCCTGGCGTTTGATTCCAAAGGGAATCTCCTCATCGCCGACGGCGACCACACACTCGTTCGCCGCGTCGACACAGCGAGCGGCGTCATCTCGACGTTCGCCGGACTGGTCAACCAATGCTGCAGCGGTCCTCACGATCCTGGAACGGCAGCCAACGCGACAACCATCGGATTTCCCAACGACCTCGCGGTTGCCTCCGATGGCAACGTGTTCATCGCCGACGACCTCGGCAGCATCTGGCTCGTCGACGCCAGCGGCCAAATCCAGCTCTACGCCGGCGGAGCCGATCCCAACTTAACCAACATCGGCGACGACGGCCCGGCGATCAATGCCAGCATTGCTCCAACCGGAATCGGCTTCGACGCCGCCAACAATCTATACATCGCCGAGGAGAGCCGGCATCGCGTCCGCAAGATCAACGCGCAGACGAAAATCATCACCACCATCGCTGGAACGGGAACCGCTGGCTTCAGCCCGGACGGCACGCCGGCGAAGCAAGCCATGCTCAACGGACCGAGGGATGTCGTCGTCGACCGCGCGGGGAACCTCTTCATCTCGGATACCGATAACGGGGTCATCCGTCGCGTCGACGCCGTGTCGGGAAACATCACGACCTGGGCCGGAGGGGGGAACCCGCCCGCCGGGAACGGCGACGGCGGGATTGCCACCAGCGCGGCGATGACTCCCAAGCTGATGGCGATCGATCCGAAGAATGACGACATCTATGTCGCCGACGAGAACGGTCTGCGGCTGCGGAAGATCGACGCGAAGACGCAGATCATTACCACGATCGCCGGGAGCGGCGTGGATTACACCGACCGCGAATTCTCGGGCGACAACGGGCCGGCCACCAGTGCGAAGCTGAATTTCGTGTTCGACCTGTCCGGGGTAGCCATCGACGCGGCGGGGAACCTATTCATCTCCGACACGCTGAATGACCGTGTGCGCGTGATCAACGCCTGCACGGGCGTCACCGCCCCGCAGTTGACGCAGCCTCCGGACGGGGCGGCGGTATCGACGTCACCGAAACTGGCGTGGGCTGCGGTCGATCATGCCTTCCGCTACGACGTGCTCCTCGACACGGTCAACCCACCGCTCCGAGTGTTCGCCGCGGACATCAGCGATCGATCGTTTACGCCCGCGAACCTCCAGCCGTCGACGCGTTACTACTGGAGAGTGGTGGCGAAGGGCGATCCTTTCTGCAAACCGATTTCAACCGCGGCGTCGTTGGTGGCGTCGTTCACGACCGACACCACGTGCGCCGCTGCCGCGTTCGACGCGGTCGCACCGCAAAACGGAACGACGGTGAACAGCTCGCCGGTGCATCTTTCCTGGCAGTCCGCCGGAGATGGCGCGACGTACGACGTCTACCTCGGCACGCTCAGTCCCGCGCCGCTTGTTGACTCCGGAACCACGGCGACGACGTACGACGCCACGATTGTCTCCGGGCAATACTCCTGGTTCGTTGTCGCGCACGCCGGCTGCGATCCGTCGAAGACATCCTCAACCTCCACACGGTCGTTCGTTTCCTCATTGCCGACGGGATGCACGCCGGGCCAATTGCAGGTGATCGCCTCCCGCCCGACCGATGGCGCGACGGGCGTTTCGTCGACGCTTGATCTCGGATGGGTTCCGGTTGGAGTGGCCAGCAGTTACGACCTCTACTTCGGAACCTCCTCCCCGCCGCCGCTGCTGATTGGAGGCCTCGATCGAGCCAGTCAGACCGTGGCGTCGCTGATCCCCGGCACGACGTACTTCTGGCGGGTCGTGGCCAAGGGACCGTGCGATCCGAATGGCGTGACGTCGAACATCGTCAGTTTCACGACCCGAAGCTGTGCCGCGGCCGGTGCGACGTCGATCGTCTTCGCGCCGTCGACGGTTTCCGAGGGAGCGACCTACGCGATCGTCTGGTCGGTCGCGCCAGGACTCGACAGCGATGGCGGGTACCTCGTCGAACGATCGACGTCACCGTCCTTTGCGAACCTTCTGGACAGCCAGGTGACGACATCGACCGCTGCCTCATTCTTTGCAGGAGGCCCCGGAACCATCTACCACCGCGTGCGCGCGTTGCCGGGGTGCGATCCATCGAAGAGCGGTCCAGTCTCAGACGCGTCGATCGTCAACGTGACCGCGGCCCGGCCCAATGTCATCTTCACCCTGCTGCCAACCGCAGTGGTCACTGCGCTCGGGGATCATCTCGAGGACAAGCGCGGTTCGTTCGCTCTGGAAAACCTTGGCACCACCGCCATTCAGGTGATCGTCGGCCGGCAGGAGTTGAACGGCTCGCCGCCGTTCTTCACGATCGTCGATCCGGCCGCGACCGATTCCGCGTTCGTCACGCTCCA
>DATLWH010000204.1:0-4728 GCA_035576505.1 Thermoanaerobaculia bacterium
AGCGTCCGTGACCGCGACCGAGAACGCCATCATGGCCGCCGTCCTGGCCGAGGGGGAGACGGTCATCTACAACGCCGCCGCCGAGCCGCACGTCCAGGATCTCTGCCACTTCCTCAACCTCCTCGGCGCGCAGATCGAGGGCATCGCCACGAACTCCCTGCGCATCCGCGGCGTCGAATCGCTGCACGGCGGCGAGTTTCACATCCCCAGCGACCACATCGAAGTCGGTTCCTACATCGGACTGGCCGCCGTCACGCACAGCGAGCTGGTGATCGAAGAGGCCGTACCGCATCACATGTACGCCGTCCGCCTGATGCTCGAGAAGCTCGGCCTCGAGATCAACGTGGAGGGGCAGAACATCCGTGTTCCGAAAGACCAGCACCTTCGCGTCCGCTACGACATCGGAGCGGCCGTACCGAAGATCGACGACGGCCCGTGGCCTCTCTTTCCCGCCGACCTGCTCTCGATCATGATCGTCATCGCCTCACAGGCCGAGGGGACGGTGATGATCTTCGAGAAGATGTTCGAGTCCCGCCTCTTCTTCACCGACAAGCTGATCCAGATGGGTGCCCGTATCATCCTCTGCGACCCGCACCGCGCCATCATCGTCGGCGGAAACCGGCTCAGCAGCGCCGAGATCTCCAGTCCCGACATCCGCGCCGGCATGGCCCTGCTGCTGGCCGCGCTTTGCGCAAAGGGCGAGAGCGTGATCCACAATATCAATCAGATCGACCGCGGATACGAGCGGATCGAAGAGCGCCTGAATCCGCTCGGGGCACGAATACGGCGGGAGAGGGATTCGTAAGTGTTGAATGTTCCATGTTCAATGTCGAATGTTGAATGAAGGGCCTGACTCCATGGCAATCCAACATCCAACATTCAGCATTCAGCACTCAACATTCGTTCTTACCGGCCGAACGCCCGCGGTCATGGGCATCCTCAACATCACGCCCGACTCCTTCTCCGACGGTGGCGTGCATTTCGACCAGTCGAAGGCCGTACACGCGGCGCTGCAGATGGAGGAAGACGGCGCGGCCATCATCGACATCGGCGGTGAGTCGACGCGGCCCGGCGCCGAGCCGCTGGCGGCCCAGGTCGAAATCGACCGCGTCCTGCCGGTGATCGAGCAGATCCGCCGCCGGAGCGGCATCACCATTTCCATCGACACGCGCAAAGCAGCGGTGGCCGAGGAGGCCCTTCGCGCCGGAGCGGACATCATCAATGACGTGAGCGCCATGCGCTACTCCGCCGGCATGCCGGCCTTCGTGGCCAGAAGCGGAGCTCCGGTGATCCTGATGCACATGCGCGGCGAGCCGTCAACCATGCAGCAGTTCGCGGTCTACGGCGACGTCGTCACCGATGTGGCCCGCGAGCTGTCCAGCATGATCGATGATGCCGTTGCCGCCGGCATCGACCGCGGAAAGATCCTCATCGATCCCGGCATCGGCTTCGCGAAGACGTTCGATCACAACCTGGAGTTGCTGGCGCGCGCGCGCGAGCTGACCGCCCTCGGCCCGCTGGTCATCGGCGCGTCGCGCAAAGCGTTCATCGGCCATCTGACCGGGCGCGCTTCCGGACCCGACCGAGCCCTCGGCTCGCTGGCCGCGGTGGCCGCCGCGCAGCGCGCAGGCGCCGCCATCGTGCGCGTTCACGACGTACGCGCCACCGTCGATTTCCTGAAGGTGTGGATGGCCATCGAGGAGAAGCGGTGAACTGGTTCGACCGCATCCTCTCCCTCCAGTTCACCTGGCGCGACGCGCTCGACGTCACCATCGTCGCCTTCGTCATCTACAACATCCTCGCTCTCATACGAGGCACGCGGGCGATGCAGGTCTCCATCGGCCTGGTCGTCCTCGGCAGCTCCTTCTTCGTGGCCCGGGCCTTCCACCTGCCGGCGCTGGAGGCGATCTCGCAGCAGATCCTTTTCTATCTGCCGTTCGCGGTGATCGTTCTCTTCCAGGCCGAGATCCGGCGCGCCCTGGCCAGGATGGCCTCGAATCCGTTGCTCTCGCTCGTGGCCAACGGCGCGTCGCCCGTGCCGTTCGATGCCATCCTCGGCGCGGTGACGGTGCTCTCGGCCCAGAGGATCGGCGCTCTCATCGCCATCGAGCGCGCGCAGAGCCTGCGCATGTATGCGGAGTCGGCCAAACCGGTCGATGCCATCGTCTCGGCGGATCTCGTCATCAGCATCTTCGTTCCCGGCGCTCCTCTCCACGATGGCGCCGTCATCATCCGCGGGAACCGCATCATCGCCGCGGGCGCGTTTCTGCCGCTGACGACGTCGGCCGATCCGAAGCTCGCCCACGGCACACGCCACCGCGCCGCCCTCGGCCTGTCGGAAGACAGCGACGCGCTCATCCTCGTGATCTCGGAAGAGAATGGCTCGATCGCCGCCGCCAGCGAGGGGATGCTGCACGAGAACCTCGACAAGGACCAGCTCCTGCAACTGATGCACGAACGGCTTCGGGCGGTGAGGAAGTGATGGTGTCCAACCTCCCCCTCAAGTTCCTCTCGGTGTTCCTGGCGTTCGTGGTCTGGTTCGCTGTTTCGGCGCCGCGGCGGGAGCCGGTGTCGGAGCGGGCTTTTGCCGCGCCGGTATCGCTCGTGCGGATGCCGCGCGACCTCACCATCACCACGCCCATCCCGGACACGGTCAGCGTCCGTCTGCGCGGCCGGATCTCCAACCTTCGCTCGCTCTCCTCGCAGAACCTCGAGGTCACACTCGACCTGAGCTGGATCACGCCGGGCGATGCCGTGATCACACTCAGCCCTCAGGCCATGAGCGTCCCGCCGCAGATCGACGTCGTCTCCATGGAGCCGACCAAACTGCGCTTTCACGTCGAAGCCTTGCGGCAGAAGGTCGTCCCCATCCGTCCGTTCCTGATCGGCCAGCCGCCGCCCGGCTACACAACCGGCGACCCTACGCTCGTGCCCGACCACGCGCTCATCTCCGGACCGGCGTCCCAGGTCAGGAACATCACGGAAGTGGCCACCGAACGGATTATCATGACCGGCCGCAACGCGACGTTCGTGCAGAACGTGGCGGTCGTCTCCGACTCCTCGCTGATCCGCATCATCGACCCGCTGGCGACACAGGCCACCGTTCCCGTCACGCCGGAAATCGGCCCGGTCGCGCCGGTCACGGCCACGGACACAGACACTGCCGAGACCGCGCCCGACGAAAAGCCGCCGCCGGAGAAGAAAAAGGCAAAAGGAGCGCATGAGAACTCTCTTCGGCACTGACGGCATCCGTGGCAAAGCCCACCAGTACCCGTTCGATGCCCCGACGATGTTCGCGCTCGGCGAAGCGCTCGCGCACCGGCTGAAGGACGCGGGGGTCGGGGGTCGGGGGTCGGGAGTCGGGGACCTCGATCGAGGGGTGTCGGGAGTCGGGCGTCGGGCGTCGGAGAGGTCGAATGCGTCTGCCACCCACTCCCCACTCCCCACTCTCCACTCCCCACTCCCCACCCCCCACTCCCCACCCCCCGACACCCGACACCCGACCCCCGACACCCGGTTCCCAACGATCCTCCTCGGCATGGACACACGCGAGTCCGGCCCGGAGATCGCGCGCTCCCTGACCGCCGGCGTCGAACAGGGCGGCGGGAAGGCCATCTTCATCGGCATCGTGCCGACACCCGCCGTCGCCTACCTCTGCCGCATCACCGACGCCGCGGCCGGCATCTCCATCTCCGCCTCGCACAATCCCTTCGAAGACAACGGCGTGAAGATCTTCGGCCATGACGGGATGAAGATTCCTGATTCGGTCGAGGAGCAGATCGAGGACGAGCTCCGCGCCATCCGCCGCGACGGCGTGACGGTTCCGGACATCGACCTCAGCGACAACACGGACCTGATCGAGCGCTACGAGCGCTTCCTCGACGACGGCATCGCCCCCCACGCCCTGCGCGGACGCAAAGTCGTCCTCGACACCGGCAACGGCGCGGCCTTTCGCATCGCGCCGGAAGTCTTCCGCCGCGCCGGCGCCGACGTTGTCGTCGTCAATGCAAAGCCCAACGGACGCAACATCAATGACGGCTGCGGAGCGATGCATCCGGAGGGGCTGGCGACCGTCGTCGTCGAAGAGAAAGCCGACTTCGGCGTCGCCTTCGACGGCGATGCCGACCGGGCCATCTTCGTCGACGACGCCGGAAAGATCCGCGACGGCGATGAGATCATCTATCTCTGGGCGCAGCGGTTGAAGCGCGACGGGACGCTGCAGAGCGGCTGCGTCGTCACGACGGTGATGTCGAACTTCGGCTTCGAACAGCAGCTCCGCGCCGACGGGATCGAGCTTTGCCGCGCCAACGTCGGCGACAAGTACGTCCTGGAGATGATGATCGAGCGCGGCGCCAGCCTCGGCGGCGAGCAGTCGGGCCACATCATCGATCTGGCCGTCCACACGACCGGCGACGGCATCCACACGGCGCTCGTCTTCGGCGAACTGCTGACCCAGGCGGGCCGCCCCTTCTCGCAGCTCCGCACCTTCACGCCGATGCCGCAACTCCTTCTCAACGAGCCCGTCGGCTCGAAGCCGCCGCTGGAGTCGTTGCCGAAATATCAGGCCGCGCTGGCGGACGCATTGGCCCAGATCGAGGGGAAAGGCCGCATCCTCGTCCGCTACTCCGGCACGGAGAACAAGGTGCGCGTGATGGTGGAGGGCCCTGACCAGGGATTGATCCGGCGCATCGCCGAGCCGCTGCGCGACGTGCTCGCCGGCGAGATACG
>DATLWH010000205.1:0-3036 GCA_035576505.1 Thermoanaerobaculia bacterium
GTTGCATCCGGAATCGATGAACGTATCCTCATGACCAAGAGCGACAAGCTGTCGAACAACCAGCTCACGAAGAGCCGCACGGCCATCGCCAAAGAGCTCCAGATCACTGAAGACCGCCTCATCGCCTGCTCCACCATCACGAAAATCGGAATCGAGGAAGTGCGGCGCGAGATTTCGTCGCGCCTCAAAACGTAACTCTCACAGGGCACCCAACCAACGAGGTCTGAACAATGTCCGAAACCGAATTCGAAAATGAATCGACTGTCGCCGTAGCCGAGCTGCCGGCCGAAAAGCCCGAAAAGCCGGCGCGCAAGACCACGCGGAAACCGAAAGCCGACAAAGCTGCGTCACCCGCGGCAGTCGAAGACGCCCCGCCGGCCGACCTCATCGGCGCGGAGCCCGAGGCTGCACCTGCCGTCGCCGATCGCGAGCCACCGCACAGTGAGCCAGTCGTCGACGTGGAAAACGATGTAGTAGCCGAGCCGCTCGCCGCCCAGCCCCAGCAGAACAAGCGCAGCGACCAGACCCTGGCCGCGGAGACGCTCGACATCCGCGTGCTCAAGGAGATGAAGCTCCCGGACCTCACCAAGGTGGCCAAGGAACACGGCATCGAGAACGCCACGGGCATGCGCAAGCAGGACCTCATCTTCTCGGTCCTTCAGGCCCAGACCGAAAAGTCAGGGCTCATCTTCTCGGAAGGTGTTCTCGAATGTCTCCCGGACGGCTTCGGCTTCCTGCGTGCCCCCGAGTACAACTACCTGCCCGGTCCTGACGACATCTACGTCTCGCCTTCGCAGATCCGCCGCTTCGATCTGCACACCGGCGACACGGTCTCCGGCCAGGTCCGCCCACCGAAGGAAGGGGAACGCTACTTCGCCCTCATCAAAGTCGAAGCGGTCAACTTCGAGCATCCCGACGTGGCGCGCGAGAAGATCCTCTTCGACAACCTCACACCGCTCTATCCGGAGCAGCGCATCAAACTCGAAGTGCCGACGAACATGTCGTCGCGCGTGCTCGATCTCATCGCCCCTGTAGGCAAGGGCCAGCGCGGTCTGATTGTGGCCCCGCCGCGCACCGGCAAGACGATGATCCTGCAGGCCATCGCCAACTCGATCACAAGCAACCATCCGGAGGTCACGCTCATCGTTCTTCTCATCGACGAACGTCCCGAGGAAGTCACAGACATGCAGCGCAGCGTCAAGGGCGAAGTGATCTCCTCGACCTTTGACGAGCCTGCCTCGCGTCACGTGCAGGTCGCCGAGATGGTCATCGAGAAAGCCAAACGCCTCGTCGAGCATCGCCGCGACGTCGTTATCCTTCTCGACTCGATCACTCGCCTGGCCCGCGCCTACAACACTGTCGTTCCGCCGTCCGGCAAAGTCCTCTCCGGCGGCGTCGACTCCAACGCTCTGCAGCGCCCGAAGCGCTTCTTCGGCTCCGCGCGTAACGTGGAAGAAGGCGGCTCGCTGACGATCATCGCCACGGCGTTGATCGACACGGGGTCGCGCATGGACGACGTCATCTTCGAAGAGTTCAAAGGTACGGGCAACATGGAAGTCCACCTGGACCGCAAGCTCTCCGACAAACGCGTCTTCCCCGCCATTGACATCAACAAATCCGGCACACGCAAAGAAGAGCTTCTCCTCGAGCGCAACGAGCTCAATCGCATCTGGGTTCTCCGCAAGGTCTTCTCGCCGCTTTCGACGGTGGAGTCGATGGAGCTGCTCGTCGAGAAGCTGGAGAAGACGAGGACGAACTCGGAGTTCCTCAACTCGATGTCGTCGATGTGAGGCATATGGTCACCCGCGGATCAAGGCGGATAGCAACTCTTCAGGTTTGTCTGGGCCTGCTGCTTCTGGCCGCGCCGGCATTCTCGCGCGGCCGTGACGTCTCGGGCCACTACGAGCGCAACGGGGAGAATGAACAGGCGTCACTCGACGTGACGACGCTTCCCGGCGATCGGGTCAAAGTCAGCGGGATCGCCCTTTGGAATACCCGGAATGAGAAGTACGGGCCGAACATCGGCGAGCTGGAGTTCGAGACCTCGCTGAAAGACGACACTGTTTCATGGAGCGATACCGACGGATACCGTATCGTGATCCGTTTTTCCCGCCACGCGCTCGACGTCACGGAGCAACGCGTCGACGGCCACTTCGGCATGAACGTAACCTTCGCCGGGCACTACAACCGGACAGCCGCGAAGCCATCAGACTAGCGGAGACCAGAAACCGAAACCAGAAACAAGAAGGCAGAACCCCGATGGTTAGGTTTTCTGGTTTCTGGTTTCTGGTCTCCGCCTCCCTTCCGCTGCGATACGATTCCCGGCCATGAGAAAGATCGCCGCGTTACTGCTCGTCACCAGCCTGGTTCTGATCAGTTGCAAGAAGAAAGAGGAAGCCCCCGCTTCGCCACCGCCTGTCGCGCCCGCACCCGCAGCAACAACGTCCAGCGCGCCGGCGCCGAAGAGTTCGACGCCGATTCCGAGTGTACCCCTTGCCGCGGATGCTCCCATTCCCGGAAACGGCCTGGCACTCTGGCTGACAGGCGATGACGCCATGAAGTCCGCAACCGCAGGCAAGGTCGCTTCATGGACGAACCCGCTCCTTCCGAACGTCTCCGCAACACCTACGGAAGGAACGTCTCAGCCGTCCGTTGCCGCCCGCGCCGTGAACGGCCACGCCACGGTGCGCTTCGACGGCGCAACGAACATGCTGAGAACGAATATCGACATCAGCCCCGCTTCGTGGCCCGACGTCACGGTCATCACGGTCTTCAACAGCGCAACCGATGCGACCACATCCCTTCGCAGCGTGTATGGAGACGACAACGCCGACTACGACCGCGCGGCCGGCCTGGACAATCGCAGTGGCAACGAGAAGAACTACGTGATCTTCGCCGGCGATCGCGGTGTAGCCGGCTACTTCGCCTTGAAAGCGAATCAGCTCTATCTCTCCACCGATCAATATACCGCCACCGAATTCAACGGCTGGATCGATGGGAAGCCTGCGATCACGAAGCTGGAAACACACTGGGGCG
>DATLWH010000206.1:0-5293 GCA_035576505.1 Thermoanaerobaculia bacterium
CGCGAACGACCCGAAGCCGGCGTTGTTCACGAGGACGTTGTAGTCCGGAAGGATCTCGACCGTCTTTCGCACGAGCGCGGTCGCATCGGCCTCGATGCTCACGTCCGCGCGGATGCCGTTCGCGCCGATTTTCTTCGCCGCCTCAGCGACCTTCGCCTGCTCGCGCCCGCAGATGACGACCTGGCCGCCTTTCTCCTTCAACTGCCGGGCGATCTCGAATCCGATTCCGGAACTGCCACCAGTGACCAGGGCACGAACGTTCGCGATCTTCATGTGCGGATTCTACGTCTCACTTCCCGCATCCGCGGTTTGCGTCCGCGGCGGCGCGCGCGCTGGGGAAAAGTGCATGCGCCGCGCGGGCCTCGTCGCAGCGCGCACGGCCGCCCCCGCGCGCCAGGCGCAGCCGGAGGCGATAGTTCCCCGGATCGATGCGCGCGGCGCGCAGCAGCGAGGCGCGGTCGCTATGCGTCGTGTAGATCTCCATCGCCATCAACTGCTCCGTACTCCGCACGGCGCCGATGGCGGATAACGCCAGGGCGGCGGCAAGGGCCAGCTTCCACGCCGGCCGCGGCGATACGTCTTCCGGAACCCACAACGCACCGAGAGCGGCCCAGACCAGGAAGGCGGGCACCGCCAGCAGCAGGACGGCATCAAAGGCCCCTGCCACGACCGCGGCGGCGACGATCCCCAGGAGAGCCGCCGCTGCCAGACCGCCCTCTACGTCGCTCGCCCTTCGGAGCTGGCGTAAGCCGGTTCTGGCAAGTCGTAAGAAGACCAGGCCGAGAAGAACCAGGGCGGCGATGCCACGCTCCGCGACGCAGGCGATCCAGTCGCTGCTGGGCCACGGATTCGACGTCATCCCCTCGTTGGTCTGATCGAGCGACGGATCGTTGGAGGGAACGCGCGCCGGATATTCGACCGGCCAGTTTCCCGGCCCCACGCCGAGAAGCGGATGGCGCACGGCCAGGAGAAGCGAGCGCCCGTATTGCACGATCCGTCCGTGACCGCTCCCTTCCGAATACTCCGCCATACGCCTCACCGACTCGAGATAGGGATTACTGCCACGCCAGCGGAGCGCGTTGGGAAGGAGCAGCGAGAGCGCCACGGCGCCAACGGAGAAAAGGACGACCCCGGCCAGCCGTTTCCAGGTCCCTCGGTCGCGCCGCAGCGGCGGAGAAAACAGCATGGCCACGACGACGACGACCACCACCGCGGCAAAGGCCAGCCACGCGGCCCGGGATCGCGTGAGGACGAGCGAGGCCACGACGAAGGCCGTCCCGGCAGCCCAACGGAGATACGCGCCGCGCTGACGCGCCTGCAGCGCGGCCAGAAGCAGGAGCGGAAATCCGAACGCCGCCGCGTGAGCGATGAAGTTACGGTTGCCAAGCGTTCCACCCGGTGAGCGGCTCTCGGAGAAAAGCTCGATGTTCAGTCCATAGGCCTGAAGCAGCGACGTCGCCGCGACGATCACCACGGCCAGCGCCAGTGCGCCGAGGAGCGGACGAGCCAGGCCCGCGCCGCGCAAGGTCCGCGCCGTCCAGAAGAGGATGACGCTCGAAGCGGTGACGGCCAGAGCGCGCACGGCCAGCCAGCGATTCGTTGCCATCAACGCCGATAGCGTGCTGAGGACCAGGTAACCAGCCAGCATCAAATCGATGCGCGTGACGCCCATGCGCCAGAGCGCTCGCATCGCCAGCAGCCCGGCCAGAGCCGCCGTCACGTGGAGCAGCAGCTCCTTCGGAACAAAGAACCGATCGAGATCGAAGGCGTGAAATGTCGTCACCGCGAGGACCACAGCAATGGCCCCGAACTGGATGACGCGAAGCGCCAGCCGTTCGGCACGATTGGCTTCGGGTTCAAAGGCCGTCATCGGGCGTGATTGTGAGGCATATCGGGTAACGCCAGTCCACGTTCACGCTCATCCCATCGCCGACCAGCCCGCGGGGCTGTTTCAGTTCGGCCGTCGCGAATGGGTTGCCGGATCACCGCACAGCAGATAGACCTGCGACAACTCGTGGAGACGCGTCTCGTCGGTGACTCCATTCGCCATCAGCTTGTTCCGGCTGAACGGACACAGCTCTTCGTTCCGGAACCAGCACTGGCCGTCGACCTTCACGTCCTTTCGCGGCGTAAGAACGGAACCGACGGCATCAGGGCGCACCTTCCCGACCGCGTTGGCCATGCCCCAGCCATCCATCCAACCCGTATTGGCCTTGTCCGTCATGGAGGCGTGCAGCGCGGCAAATGTGGATGCACATCCATGCGCAATGTTGGCGGCCTGTTTGCGCCGCCGGAAGCCGAGCATCGGATGAAAGGCGAATGTGTTGCAAAGCCACTTGGGTTTGACAGTCAGGACGTGTACGTCGAGCGGACGCCAGCGGTTGGTCTCGCCGTCGAGCCTCTCGCACGCGGAGTCGATGGCCCGAAGATCACTCTGAAGCCTCGCGTACAGATCAACTTTGCGGTTGTACTTGAGCTGTCTTGCGCGGCCTATGAGACGGAACCAGTTGCTGGCAACGCACTGCGCCTCGGCAGGTTCCAGCTTGTCAAAATCGGTCTCGAGCGAGGCCGTGAAAAGAAGATGGGGAACGCGTTTGCTGGCATGCGTGGGCTGACCCGCCACATCGCCAGCGAGCGATGCGGTCTGCAGGAAGCGGGCAACCGCATCAAACGGAAGGTTGTCCATGACGCCGCCGTCGATGTATTGATCATCAACGCATCCGACTTCGTAAACCTCGGTCGACCGGCGTGGCCGAAAAACGGCGGGAAACGCGCTGCTGGCGAGGAGTCCATCGGTGAGCGTTGGATCGCCATCGCCTTCCCTCCGTCTGTCGCCGAGAATCTCCAGCTCCCCTCGAGTGAGATTCGTCGCCGTGGCCAGGAAGTAGATGCCTTTGTCCAGAAACGCGGAGAAGTGATTATCGGCCGCCTGTGAGCCATCGTGTTGCAGAACGAGGTGTTTGATGAGCAGTGACAGCGGCTCGCTGCCAAGAATCTCCTGTTCCACGCCGCATCGGACGAGATATTCCTGCATGTACGCGCGCAGGAGGCTGGACATCTGCGGCAAGTCCTGCAGCCTCTGGGCTTCGACCAGAGCGTAGAGCTCGAACGGGCTGATCCAAAGCAGGCGCTCGATCCCAGCAGCGACACGTCGCATCCGCGCCTGAAAGGCATCGCTCGAGTCGAAGTCGTACCGCCGAAAGACGAGGTCGAGATCGCGGGGTGAGAAGTTCGCATCGGCCGCCCTCAACGTGAGCAGACGAATGAAGTCGGAGAAACGGTCGGTGAGCACCAGCCGATCAAGCGCCAGAAACGTCGATACGAGATCGACCATGCGCGCTGCCCGCCGATCCTGCGGCATGAGGAACAGCCGTGCCACCATGGCCGCCGTAATCGATCCGACCGAGGCTCCGGCAACGAGGTCAGGAACGCATCCCACTTCCACCAACGCGTTCGCAACGCCCATGTAAAACACACCTCGGAAGACGCCGCCGCTGAAGAGCAATGAGACCGTCGGCCGGGTTGTGCCCTTGTAAGGCTCCGCTCCGCCCGGGCCCTTCGCGGTGATGTCGAGCGGCCATTTGTGAGGCGTCTTCCCGGTGGAAGCCTTGTGCCTGCGTTTCTCGGTGTATGGCGGCTCCTTCCCGCCAATCGCCAGTGGCCATTCCGGCCATGTACGGCCCCGGAGAACGAGCGCCTGGCGTGTAACCGTGACCGACGCGAGAGTGTCGACGATCTCAGCGTAGTCGTCGGCGCGGCTGCCCTCCCGGGTGATCTCGCCGATCCGCTCTTTGATCTCGATTGTCACCTGACGGACTTCGTCGGGCGTCTGCATCGCCTGACAACGGCTGCAAATCTCGTTGAGACCAGGGCCGCCGTTCGGGTCGCTGCCCGGCAGGCCGTCGTTCTCGCGGTTTTTCTTCAGGAACACGCGGCAGGCAATGACCGGCTTGCGCTCCGCGCGCGCGTCGTTCGCGATCGCGGTCGGCAACATCGCCTCGAGCGCCGACCGGCAGCCGGCCGCGATTGTCTCGTAGACGATGTCGCGCCGCTGTTCGTTGTTGGCGGCCGAGAGGAGTCTCCGATTCACGCCGAGCTCACGCACCGGCTCGATCGGATAGACGAATGCGCGGATGTACTTCTGGCCGTTGACATCCTGAACGGCGGTGTTGCCGGCCATGACGTGCGCGTAGAGGCGAGTCATCCCATGCTGCAACCGCCCGTCGCGGAACTGCTTGAGTGCCAGGGAGCGCATGGCCACGTCGACCAATCCCGAGTAACTTCGTTCGCCGCTGTCGAGCGAACGCGCGCTCAGCGGAAGCGGCGTGACCGGATAGACATCGACCCCCGTGTATCCGCTGAGGTCCTGCTTGCGCAGGTAGTCCATCAACGGAGCGATCGGGTCGTTGGCGACGTTGACTCCGTCGATGAACCACTTCTTCGCGCGTTGGCCCGGCTCGAACTCCGCCTCGACCGCCACCGCCGGGAAGACTGGAACGAATGCGGTCGCGGCGAGGAGCGCATCGACGACTTTGACGGAATCCGGCATTGTGACGAGATCGCCGTTGGCGATGTCCGCGGCAACGACTGCCAGCCGGATTGCTGGTTTGTCCGGATGGGTCTGATCGGTCCTCGCATAGTCGCCGATCGTCTTCGCTGCGGCGGAGTCGCCGGGAAGGGCCGAATTGTCCCCGGCCAGAGCCTTTTCGAGAACCTCCCCTATATGCGTCGGGCCGTAGTAGTCAGGATCGATCAGCTTAACCAGGACCTGCTTGAGAACGTCCGGGTTGGCAAGGCCGTCGTCCAGCTCATAGAAGCTGAGAATACGGCCGACGAAGTCATAGAGCGTTCCGCTCAGCGGACGCTCTGCACGCCGGAAGACGCGGTACACGCTCCACAATCCGCTTCCCAGCGGGACCACCAGCAGCCACACCAGGCCGAACATCACGCCACCGCAGAGTCGCCGGAAGACGCGCCATGTCTTCTGGATGAACTTTGACTTGAAGATGAAGTCACCAGCGCTTCGAGCCTGGTTGTAGGGCGCATCTCGTTTCTTCTGTCTTTGCTGCCAGGAACTCTGTCCCCGGAACCAGGCGAAGGTGATTCCCCAGAAAACAGGAGCCAGGCGGCGCAGGTAGCGCCAACCGAGAAGATAGATGCCTGCGAAGTGCGTGGCTTTCAACTTCCAACGCCGCACCCGGCGGGTCTCCTCCTCTGCCTCCGAAAGCCCGAGGATGCGGCGCGTAAGGATGGTAAAGAACGTCACCGGAAGATCGATCTTGAGGAATTGATT
>DATLWH010000207.1:0-3176 GCA_035576505.1 Thermoanaerobaculia bacterium
GGGTCCGACCTTGGGAGGCTTGGCCACGGGATACTTACTTGCGGGGAAGCAACTCCCGACCCCCGACTCCCGACCCCCGACACCCGAGCACTCAGGTACTGATCAGGGCCGGATCAGAGAGCTCGGGACAGCACAACTCCCACTCCCCACCCCGCACAACCGACTCCCTATTACTCACGTACTGATCATTCCCTCGAGCGACTTCTTCGAGAGAAGGAAGATGTTCGAACCTTTCACTTCGATGATGTTTCTCTTCTTGAAATCGCTCAGGATCCGGGTCACCGTCTCGCGGGTCGTACCGATCATCTGCGCGATCTCTTCGTGCGTGAGGAGCACCACCAGGCGGATTCCCTTCGGCGTCTCTTCACCATTGGTGGCGCTCCAGTCGAGCAGGAGTCTGGCCAGTTTTTCGGACGTCGTTTGCGAAAGGCCCAGGGAGCGGATCTCGCGCTGCGCCGACTGATACTTCGTGCTGAGCTGCTGCGCGGTGTGCATGCAGGCGTCGACGTGGGTGGTGAGGAAGCTCAGGAAGTCATCGCGCTTGATGAAGTTCATCTGCGACGGCTCGAGCGTCTCCGCGGAGACCTCGTAGGGTTTCCCCAGGATCGTGGCGCTGGCGCCCAGGACCTCGCCCGGCTCGGCCACCTTCACGATCAGCGTCTTGCCTTCCGTCGAGGAGGTCGTCAGCTTCGCGCGGCCGCTGCAGAGGATGAAGATGCCGCGAGGATCTTCCCCTTCCACGAACAGAAGCGACCCCTTCGGATAGATGCCGGTGAACTTGATGGCATCGAGCGTGGCCACCGCGTCATCGGACATGTTGCAGAAGATTCTCTCCGCCCGAACGTTGCACTCGACACAGTTGTTTCGGACATCGAGGTTATATGGGGTCGGCATGGTGGACCTCCGGATTGGCGTCTCTGTTTGCACGCGTGGAATGTAGCCCCGAGGTCTCACAAATCGCCGGTGTCTGGGTCACGCCTTCGAGTGATGAACGTCACAGGGAGGGATGAAGGCAGAAGGCAGAAGGATGAAGGATGAAGGATGAAGGCTCTGCTCAACCGAAACTGTGAGGCAAAGCGAAGCACTTCATCCTTCTGCCTTCATCCTTCAGCCTTTGGTCATCAGTGAAACAGGCGATTCCGCAGTGCCGTCTCCGCCCGGTCGGTCACGAGAGAGGGATTGTCGCGGCGAAAGCTCTCGGTCAGGAGGCAGTTCGAACAGACGGCCTGGTCCGTTGCGAGCATGGCCGGCAGATCGGCGGCGGCAATGCCTTCCCATTCCCTCAGTGACCCGTCCGGAGAGCGGAGCGCCGGCATCTCGTCGTGCCAGGCCACCACGTCGATCATCTGGCCGCAGAAGGCGCAGCTCTTCCCGCGAAGCCAGGCCACCAGAATGTTTCGCATCAGCGTTCCTTCCGGTGACGCTTCGATCTGCGCAACGCAGGCCTGGCAACAGTCCTCGTGCTCCGGCCAGCGTGAGCAGCTCTCGAGGCGCAGGGCAGGCTCATCCTCGATGCCCCTTCTGCGCGCCGCCAGCCATGCATCGAGCTCCACGCCGGCCGGCTGCTGCGTCTCCGGACAGGTCACGATGCGCCTGCCGCGATACGAGATGAAGCGCCAGGTGAACACTCCGGCAACGACCGCGGCACCGAGAAGTCCAAGGAGTGAGAAGAAGAGTTGAGGACTCACATGGTCAGCATCCGCCTCCTCGGGAGGCCTGGCCGCGATCACGGTCACCCATGAATGTGTGCTCGATCACGCTGCTCCGTCCGTTGATGCGGCGATGTTGATCGGCATGGAACGAGTAGCCGTCGAAGGACGCCCGATGATGCCCGTCTCGATCCGCCCGCTGGCGCTGCCGGCGGAGCATGGCGGGTGGGGGTTCGTGCTCGAGCCGGTTGTCCTGGCCCTGCTCGTGGCGCCGTCGTGGCCGGGGGTCGCGGTCGGCTTGGCCGTGGTGGCGGCATTTCTGGCCCGCCATCCGCTGCGGCTCGCGGCCGGCGACTGGATGCGCCGCCGTCGCTTCCCCCGAACGGTCGTTTGCGAGCGCCTCGCTCTCCTCTACATGGCGGCGATGATCGTGGCCATGGCCACGGCCACCGCGGCCACCAGCGCGTGGATTCTGCTGCCGTTCGCCATTGCCGGGCCGCTCGGGCTGGCCCAGTTCGCGTGGGACGTGCGCCGGCACGGCCGTGCCCTGGCGCCGGAGATCATCGGGGTCGCCGCGGCGGGAGCAGCAGCAGCCGCGATCGCGCTCGCCGGCGGCAGGACGATGACGCTGGCCTCGACGCTGTGGCTCCTGACGATGCTGCGATCGATTCCTGCCATCGTCTTCGTCCGGGCCGTTTTGAAACGAGGCCATCGATCGGTTGCCGTCGCCCTTCATGTCGTTGCCGCCGTCATGGCACTCGTTCTCTGGCAACAGCGGCTCGCGCCTCTCGCCGCGCTCGCGGCCATGCTTCTCCTTCTCGGACGCGCACTGATTCCGCCGCGAGACGAGCCGGCGCGGCGCGTCGGGATTCGCGAGCTCGTCTACGGAACGGCAACGGTGCTGCTGATCGGTGTAGGGTGGCGGTTCTGAAAGTCAGAAAGCAGAAAGCAGAAGGCAGAAGTGATGCGCTGCTTTCAACACTGCCTTCTGCTTTTCTCCGGGAGAGTATTTGAAGATCACGATTACGGAAGCGGCCGCGTTGCTTGGCGCTGATGAAGGGCGTGTACACGCCTGGATCGAAGAGGCGGAGCTGCCTGCGCAGAGGATCCGCGGGCAGTATCGGATCAACCGAAGCGATCTGCTGGAATGGGCGACGGCGCACAACGTCGGAGTGGCGCCGCGGGCCTTTCATCACGAGCGCGGCACGCCGTCGCTGGCCGAGGCGCTTCGCGCCGGCGGAGTGCACGATCACGTTCCGGGCTCCGATCTGGCGTCAGTGCTTCGTCACATCGTGATGTTGCTGCCGCTCACCGACAACGCCGATCGGGAGATGCTCCTGCAGCTCCTGCTCGCGCGCGATATGCTCGGCGTGACCGCGGTCGGCGATGGCATCGCCATTCCGCACGTACGAACGCCGATCATTCTCTCCCCGGTCGATGCAGTGCTCGCCATGTCGTTCCTCACCACGCCACTCAGTCTCAAATCTCCCGACGGGCAGGCCGTCGACACGTTCTTTTTTCTGATCT
>DATLWH010000208.1:0-4865 GCA_035576505.1 Thermoanaerobaculia bacterium
CACGCGGCGATGATGGCCTCGCGGGCGCTTCAACGGCCGTTCGTGATCACCGAGCACTCCAGCTCCGTCATGGCCGCCGGGCTCTCACCGAAGGAACGCCAGCACGCCGCCGACATCTACCGCAACGCCTCGGCTGTCATCGCCGTCAGCCGGAACCTCAAGACAAGCGTCGATGCCGTTGCCGGAACGCCGGTTGCCGAGGTCGTTCCGAATACCGTCGACTGTGACTACTTCACCCTGCCGCCGCCGCGGCGGGCGGGAGCGCCGTTCACATTCCTCGCGGTCTGCGACCTGGTCAGTTATAAGCGGGTCGATCTCCTCATTCGCGCCTTCGCACGGCTGAACGTGCGCCAGCCGAATACGCGGCTGGTCATCGCCGGCGCTGGCAAAGATGCGCGGCGGCTGCACTCTCTTGCACGCGCGCTCGTGTCCCAATCAAAGATCGAGTTCACCGGCGCTCTTCCGCGCTGGCAGGTGCGGCAGTGGATGCGCGAGGCCCAGGCGCTCGTGCTCTGCAGCGACCATGAGACTTTCGGCGTCGTGCTGATCGAGGCGATGGCCACCGGCATTCCGGTAATCGCCACGCGCTCCGGAGGTCCGGAGGACTTCGTCACGCCCGATGTCGGCATTCTCGTCGATCGCGACGATTCCGATGCGCTTCTGCGCGGCATGGGCGAGATTCTCCGCCGGCGTTTTGACCCGGCGTCGATCCGCGAGAACGTTCGTCGACGCTTCGGTTATCCAGTGATCGCCAACCGCCTTCGCGCCGTTTACGAACGGCTGCTGGGGCACAGTCATCAGGAGGTTGCGTAATGGCTCGTCCAGCACACTATCCACTCCCGCTCGTTTCCGGCTCGCGCCGGGCATCGATGCTCCGTTGCGAAGCATGCTTTCATATCGGCGCTTCCGTACGAGTCAACGGCAGACTGCTTTGCGGTGAGTGCTTCTTCGATGTGGCGGTGAATGAGGAAGCGAAGAGAATGGAAAATGGAGATCAGCGGCCAGGAGCTGACGCGGAATACGATCACGTTGCCTGACCGCGCTTCTTCCACACGGCATGGAAGACTTACCGATCCACCCACCCCATGGCCCGTTCGTTGTAGCGAGGTCCGGCGATCGCCTCGGGTCGCAGCGAGTCCTCGAGCCGCGCCATCTCAGCCGCACTCAGCTTGATCGAGGCGGCGGCAACGTTCTCCTCCAGGTATTTGCGGCGCTTCGTTCCGGGGATGGGAACGATGTCGTCGCCCTTGTGCAACAGCCAGGCGAGAGCGATCTGCGCGGGCGTGGCGTTGTGCGTCGCGGCGATCTCGCGGACGATCGCTGCCGCGCGCATGTTGGCGTCGAAGTTCTCTCCCTGAAAGCGGGGATCGCCGCGGCGGAAGTCGCCCTCGGGGTACTCCTCGGCGCGCTTCACGCTGCCCGCCAGAAAACCGCGGCCGAGGGGACTGAAGGGGACAAGGCCGATCCCAAGCTCGCGCAGCAGCGGGATGATGCGCGGCTCGATGTTGCGCTCCCACAGCGAATATTCGCTCTGCAGCGCCGTGATCGGATGCACAGCGTGCGCACGGCGGATCGTCTGCTCACCCGCTTCCGATAGCCCGAGGTAGCGCACCTTCCCTTCGCGCACGAGCTCGGCCATCGTGCCGACCACGACCTCGATCGGCACTTCGGGATCGACGCGGTGCTGATAGAGAAGATCGATGTGATCAGTGTCCAGCCGTTGCAACGATCCTTCGACCGCGTGGCGAATGTGCTTGCTATCCAGGCCGACGCTCTTTCCGCCTTCGATCTTCCAGCCGAACTTCGTGGCGATGATGACTTTGTCCCGCCTTCCGCGCAGAGCGCGGCCGAGCAGCTCTTCATTCTTGAACGGCCCATACACCTCGGCCGTGTCGAAGAAGTCGATGCCCAGCTCGATAGCGCGATCGATCGTGGCCAGCGATTCCTGCTCGTCGGCAGGTCCGTACGACTGGCTCATTCCCATGCAGCCAAGGCCTTCCGCGGAGACGACGAGACCCTGAGATCCGAGTGTTCGTTTGTTCATGGCGTAACGCTACTACGCGTTCTCGTTCAGTGATACGGCATGTACTCCGGGGGAATCGGATGCGCCGCATCCTCTTCCTGCCAGAAAATCGTGAGCACCTTCCAGTCATCACCGACGTGCACGAGTTGAAAACTGTTGATTCCGCGTGCGAAGGGCTTCTCATCCGAGGCGGCGTGCCGCGATTCGTAGGTGCTGAACACGTGGGCGATGTCGGCGAAGCGCTCCACGCGGTTCACCGCCGGCCGCTCGAAGAATCCATGGTCGGCAAAGTACGCACCCGCCTTCGTTGCGTACTCCTGCGGCGTCATCACATTCGCCGTCACCACGCCATCCTTGCGCCGCGTCGAAATCAGCCGCGCCCCGGGCGCGAACAAGCCGTCGAACCTCTCCCAGTCCCGTTTCCCGGCCGGCCCCGAGATGACGTTGTAGACCGCCCGCACCGCCGACTCGATCGCCACATGATCGCTTCCTGGCGGCGCGGGAGGTCGCGGCGTCGAAGCGCAGGCGGAAGCGACAAGCAGCGGCAGGATGAGCAGTTTCTTCATGCCAGCGAGTATACCGAGGGCATCGCGGGCAGGTTGGCGAGCGAGAAAGGTGCCTGGCGGCGGATTCCGTTGTCCTCTTTTTGGGACAACTGCTGGCTCGGTATTGATTTCTGTGCTTCGACAATGGCCATGGATGCATCGACATTGAGAATCTGGGCATCGACATTGAGAATCTGGGCATCGACATTGAAAATCGGAGCATCGATATTGAGAACCTGGGCATCGACATTGAGAATCTGGGCATCGACATTGAAAACCTGAGCATCGACATTGAAAACCTGGGCCTCGACATTGAGAACCTGGGCATCGACATTGACCACGCGTGCTTATCGAGGCCAGTCCGGTCAATGTTGAAGCACGCGTCGTCATTAACGAGGCCGGCGAAGCACCAACCGTAGCCGGTGTTTCCGGCCCGATCACGGTCCGGATTGAACACTTGATGACCCGTCGTCGTACGTCAGCTCCAGGAAAACATCCTCCAGCGCACGGTCGCTCTTCAGCTCCGCTGTCGTACCGCTGGCAACGATTCGGCCGCGGTTGAGGATGGCGATGCGGTCGCACACCGCCTCCGCCACCGACAGCGTATGCGTGGTCAGGAAGACAGTCTTCTTCTCCTCGGCCAGCCGCCGGAAGAGCAGCTTCACCTGCTTCTGCGCCAACGCGTCCAGCCCGACCATCGGCTCGTCGATGATCAGCAGCTCCGGGTCGTGAACCAGGGCCGAGACGATGACGAGCTTCTGCTTCATCCCGTGCGAGAGGTTCTCGATGCGCGCGTCCGCCCAGTCGGCGATGCCGAAGTAAGCCAACAGCTCCACCGCGCGCGTTTCGCAATCAGGCCACTCGCGGCCGTAGAGATTGGTCACGAACTGCAGCAGTTCGCGGCCGGTCAGCTTCTCGTAGAGGAAGGGGCGGTCGGGGATGTACCCTGTGATCGCCTTGACGCGGACACCATCGGTGGTCACGTCCAGGCCGTTGACGCGGACAGACCCCGATGTGGGGAGCGAAAGGCCGGCCAGGATCCTGATCGTCGTCGTTTTCCCGGCGCCGTTCGGACCCAGGAAACCGAAGATCTCGCCCCGCGCCACGTCGAGCGAAATGTCGTCAACCGCCGTGAAATCGCCGTAGCGCTTGGTCAGATTGCGGATCTCGATCATCAGCTAGCCCGGCCGCGCAGGGTATCATCCGAAAAACTTTCAACCGCGGAAACCGTAACCACGAATGGCTGAACGTGAGCATCTCGACGATCGCACCCTGGTGGCGCGTATCCTCGAGGGCGACCGAGACCGGTTCACAGAGCTGGTGAAGCGCTACGAAAAGCGCATCATCAACTATGTGTATCGGATCACGCATCGCTATGAAGATGCTCACGACCTTGCCCAGGAAATCTTCGTGAAGGTCTACGTCGCCCTTGATCGCTACGACCCGAAGTACCAGTTCTCGACGTGGCTCTTCCGGATCGCGCAGAACAGCGCCATCGACGCGCTGCGGAAGAAGACTGTCAACGAAGTGTCGATCGCCGCGAAGCCGGGCGACGAAGACTCGAAAGAGCGCGAGTTCGCCGACACCGGCGTATCGCCGTATCGCGCGCTGAACAACAAGCAACTTGCCGACGCGATCGACACGGCGGTGAAGAACCTGCCGGCTGATTATCGCGAACTGATTCAGCTCCGCCACTTCGCGGAGCTATCCTATGAGGAGATCGCTTCCATGAAGAAGCTTCCCCTCGGCACCGTGAAGAACAAACTGTTTCGGGCGCGCAACCTGCTAAAGGTCGAGCTCGAAGGATTCGTGGAACCCCTATGACCGACAACGCCTGTCAGCGGTACCTGGAAGATCCGGAGGCGAACGCCGCGCATCTGCAGACCTGCGCGGAATGCCGCGCCGAGGCCGCCGGGCTTGCTGAGAAGGCCGGCGCCGAGACCGCGCCAATCGATCTCGATGCGCTTCCGCTGGCGCCCTGGGAGGGTTCGTCGCACCGCCCGTGGGGACTGGTCCTCGGCGGCGCGGTCATCGTCATCGCCATCGCCCTGGCGCTCTGCGATGCCTCGGGCATGTCGCCGCTGCACGTCGCCGAGAGCTCGCTGGCCTCGATGGAAGGGATTCGCAATCTTCTGAACCGTGCCACAACGTCGTTGCGCACGGCCCCGATTGGAATGCGCATCGCGTTCGGCGCGGCGTTCCTCCTCGTCAACGCGTTGCTCGTCGTCCTGCTGCGGCGTGCGCCGAGGGGGATCGATGCGTAGGGTCCTGCGTCTGTTCCTGCCGCTGACCATTGC
>DATLWH010000209.1:0-2515 GCA_035576505.1 Thermoanaerobaculia bacterium
CGGGCCTCATGTTCCTGGTCTTTGGCGCTGGCGACGTGCGACTGGACCTGACCCGATTGCCAGATCGGCACCGAGAAGCGAAACGCGCCATAGCCGTAACGGCTGGCCGGGAAGGCGGCCTTTTGATTGATGAACCCGGCGTCGAAGGTGACCACCGGATAGTACGCACCGCGCTGCTTCAGCACTTCCAGCTGGGCCACGCGAATGTTGTTCTCCGCGATGGCGATGTCCGGCCGCGAGGCCTCCGCTCTGGCCACGAGCGTCTGCTCGTCCGGCAACGGCGCCATGGCGTTCTCGGGGGGCGTCACGGCGATGTCGCCGGTCAGATCGAGATCGGCGCGCAGCGCGCTCTCCGCCGCTTCGCGCTGCTGCTGCGCGGATGCCAGGAGGCGCTGCGAGGCCTTGATGGCGGTCTCGGCGCGGAGCACATCGACCTTCGTCACCTCGCCGGCCTGATAGAAGGCTGTCGATTGCGTCCGCCTCTTCTCGGCGATCTCGATGTTCTTCCGCTCGATGACGATGTTCGCCTCGGCGTTGGCCACGCCGAGGTAGTTCGAAGCCACGCGAAGCAGCACCGCATCCTCGGTTCCGTGGACGCCCTGCCGCGCGTTGACGACGCCGATCTTGGCCTGATCGTAGGCACGCCGTTCACGCATGCCGGCATAGACCGGCTGCGAGAGAACGACGCGATAGTTCCAGTCGTTGAGCGGCAGAACGACGGTCTGCGAGCCCCCGCCGCCCGTGCCGAAGGCCACCTGTTCCGTGTTGCGAATGGCCGAGCCGCTGAACTGCACCTGCGGCAGAATCGAAGAGAGCAACGCCTTCTTGGTCTCCTCGGCGACATGGACGTCGACGCGCGAACGCTCGACGGTGTTGTTGACCTGCAGAGCGCGCGCGAGCGCCTCCGGCAGCGTCAGTCTCGTCTGCGCCTCGGCCACAACAGCCGCGAGGAGCAGCATCAGGGTCTGGACTACACGTTTCAAGTGAGAGCTCCGTTTCATTTGGGCATGGTGATGCCGCGCAGCAGTGTGGAGACGATCAGCTCGACGTCTTCGCTCTCCGGCGGCGGCGCATCTTCGTTGAGCCGTTCCAGGACGATGGCCGTGCTGGTCTCAATCAGGATCAGCGCCAGGCGGTTGGGATCGAGCGGCCGTAGCTCGCCGGCATCCATCGCTTCTTTCAGAGCTCTGGCAACCCGTTCCACGCGCGCACGGAACTGCGGCTGGCAGGTGCGTTTCTGCCGGCGCTGCTGCGAGGCGTTGCCCTCCGGCATCTTCAGCGCGTGATAGAGGCGGAAGAACTGGCGATTCTCGTTGAAGAAGGCCAGCTTGGCCGTGGTCATGGCGCGCAGCCTCTCTTCGAACGTTCCCTCGCTGTCGAGCGCCGCGTCGACCTGCTTGTGCAGCTCGCCGATGGCGGTCTCGAACGTCTTTTCGACCAGCTCCTCGCGGTCGCGGAAGTAGAGGTAGATCGTCCCCTTGGCGACACCCGCCTCCTCCGCGATCTCCTGCATGGTCGCCGAGGCCATCCCCTTGCGCGAGATCACCCGGATGGCCGCCTCCTGAATGGACTGAATGCGGAACTCCTGGACGACATCTTCCTTTGATTTGGTCATAGTCACCGCGCTGAACGCCTGGTCAGTAGACGAGAATTCCAAGTCATTTGTTAGCCGGACGGCGAAAGGCTGATCCGCAGATGACGCAGATATGCGCAGATGAAAAGCGGTCCTATCTGCGTTTCATCTGCGTCATCTGCGGATCATCGTTCTCCTGTGTTGAGCGTAGGCGAATGGCCGACGGCCTGCACCTCACTGAGGCGTAACCATCGTGAGCTCCTGCGTCACGTTGTTCGTCACCGAGACCATCGCCCAGAGCCGTTGCGTAGCATTGGTCGGCGAGATGCGTACCCGGATTCGATCGATACCCGCCAGCTCCGGCGCCTGTCCGAACTGGTCGAGCTGCCCGTATGCCGGCGTGAAAACGTCGTCCGATCGCGGCGGAAGCATCGCCATCTGAAAATCCTTCAGCGGCTGGCCCGTGGCCATGTCGAAGAACTGCACGCGCACGCCGTTTCCGGATTTGTCTTCGAAGTCGTAGATACGCAGGGTCTGACGAAAGCGCAAGGGCAGCGGAACATTGAGCAGATCAAAGGGCCGTTGGAATGCACGACTCTCCGGTACGACAGGCACTTCCGTGCCCCAGGAATCGGTCTGCCGGGATACGTCACGAACGCGAAGACCGAATTCGAATGCGTCTGCCGACTCATTCGGAACGTAAAGGAACGCCGCGGGCACCGTCGGAAAAGGCGTAATCGCCAGATCGATGGCCTCGGAGGAGTGCACGACAACACCTGGGATGCACAGCGTATCGCAGCGATGCGAGTAATCGATTACGACAGGAGCAGTTGAGGCGTTGAACGCCACGACCTCAGAGGTCCACAGCGAATCAAACGCCCCGCTGGCTCCGGTTGCCACGATCGGCACGAGAACGCGAGTGGACTGGGCGCCGGCTGGCAG
>DATLWH010000210.1:0-10448 GCA_035576505.1 Thermoanaerobaculia bacterium
CGCTCCGCGTCGTCCCCTTCATCGCCACGCTCGGCATGCTCGGCGTGGCTCGCGGCGTGGCCAAGTACGTCGCCGACCAGCAGACGGTGAATCCCCCCTCGACGTGGCTCAACGAGCTGGCGGTGACGTTCCCCTCGCGCGATTGGATGCTGTTCGCCCCAGGCGTCTGGATCGCCATCATCCTGGCGGCGCTGATGGCGCTCGTTCTTCGCAACACCGTCTTCGGCCGCCGCGTCTTCGCCCTCGGTTCGAACGAGGCGGCGGCGCGCGCCTGCGGCATCAACACCGGCGCGCTCAAGGTGCGCATCTACGCGCTGGCCGGACTCTTCTTCGGTCTCGCCGGTGTGATGCAGATGTCGCGCTTGCGGCAGGGCGATCCGACCGTGGCCGTCGGCGTGGAGCTCGACGTCATCGCCGCGGTGGTCATCGGCGGCGCCAGTCTCAGCGGCGGCGAGGGGAGCATCGCCGGCGCCATGATCGGCGCGCTGGTGATGGCGTTTCTCCGCAACGGCAGTCAACAAATGGGCTGGCCGAATTACGTTCAGGAGATCATCATCGGCGTCGTGATCGTTCTGGCCGTCGCCGCGGACCGTTGGCGCGCATCGCGCGCGGCGGAGAGGAGCTGAGTCATGGCCGCGCCACTTTCCGCATCACTCCGCCGCGACCTGGGCACGATCGAGTCGTACGCCACCCTGCTGGGCATGCTCATCGGCGCGGGGATTTTCAAGGTCACGAGCGATGCCTGGGCTCTTACCGGCCCGAGCGTGATCCTCGGCTACCTCGTGCTGGCGCCGGCCATTCTGGCCACCTCGGTCGCTTACTCGGTCTTCCTCTCCACGCCCCTCGGATGCGAGCCGGGCGGCGAGTACACCCATCTTTCGCGTACCTTCGGCGGCTACGGCCTGGCGTTCGTCGGCGTCTGGCTGAAAGTCATCTCGTACATCGGCGCGCTGGCCTATCTGGCGCGGGCGCTCGGCGACTATATGGTCGAGCTCTTTGCCGGCGCGCTGCCGAAGAGTGCGGCCATGCCCGTCGCGATCGGCAGTCTCATCTTCTTCTACGTCATCCATGTCGCCGGTGTCCGCTGGTTCGGGCGGATTCAGGTGTGGATGTGCGTGCTGCTCGGTCTGTCGATCGTCGTCCTCGTCGTGCCAGGGCTCTTCGCCATTCGCTTCCACAACTACCGGCCCTTCTTCACGCACGGCCCGGGCGGTTTCGCCGCGTCCTTGCCTCTGGTCTTTTTCGGCTATGCCGGCTTCGAGTCGCTGGCGCAGACAGCGGGGGAGGTGCGCGACTCGACGCGGCGCCTGCCGCGCATCTTCCTCCGAGGGATCCTGGCCACCACGGTCATCTACTTCCTGATGTCGGCCGTCGCCTTCGGCGTCCTTCCCGGCGCCGAGCTTCGCCGCGCCGCCGCGCCGATGGCCGAGGTGGCCTCGCGCTACCTGCCGATGGGGGCGGCATGGTTCGTCACGCTCGGGGCGGTGATGGCGCTGACGACGTCGGTCAACGCCACGATGCTGGTGCCCTCGCGTGTCGGCATCATGCTGGCCGAGGATGGACTGGCGCCTCAATTGATCGGCGCGATATCGAAGAGAACCGGAACACCCATCATCGGCCTGACGCTGACGCTGATCGTTGCGCTGCTGCTGCTCGTCAGCGGCCAGATCTCGCTGGCGCTCAACATCGCCGTTTTCGCGCTCGTCGTCCTCTACTTCCTGCACAGCGTGGCCCTGTTGGCGCTGCCGCGCGCGAACCCGACCCTCTACGCCAGCGTCACGCTGGGGATGCCGCTCATCGTGCAGCGCATCTGCGCGGTCATCTCGCTCCTGTCGATGGGGACGCTGATCGTTGTGCAACTCATCGCCGATGTCGACGTCCTGCGCCGCCTCTCCTTCCGCGAGCGGATCGAGAATGCCTCGCTGACGACGATCGAGCTGATGGTGTTCTGGGGAATGATCGGGGCGGTGTTGTACGGGCTCGCCAGGCGGGGACGGCGCAGATCGGCTTAGACTTCTGCCTTCCTGCTTGGCGTAGGATGGGATGTGGCTACGCGGCGGTTTGATCTTGTAGTGATCGGCAGCGGTTCGGCCGCATCGGCCGTCGCAACACGCTGTCGCAAGGCGGGATGGTCGGCCGCGGTGATCGATGAGCTGCCGTTCGGCGGAACCTGTGCGCTCCGCGGCTGCGACCCGAAAAAGGTTCTGGTCGGAAACGCTGAAGCCATCGAATGGGCGAGGCGCCTGAAGGGGAAAGGAATCCGTTCTGAGGGTCTGCGCATCGACTGGCCGGAGCTGATGCGATTCAAGCGCCTGATGATTGCCGGGGTGCCGGAAGGGACAGAAGAAGGTTTTCGCAACGCCGGCATCGAAGTCTTTCATGGACAAGCGCGCTTCACCGGACCGACGACGCTGGAGGTTGCCGGCCAGTGCCTGGAAGGCAAGCGCGTCGTCATCGCAAGCGGCGCGAAACCTGCGCCTCTGGGAATCGCCGGCGAAGAGCTTCTCACCACGAGCACGCAGTTTCTCGAGCTCGACGAGCTTCCGCGTCGAATCGTCTTTGTCGGCGGAGGCTTCATCTCATTCGAGTTCGCACACGTCGCGATTCGAGCAGGCGCGACAGTGACCATCCTTCACCGTGGGCCACGGCCGCTTTCGCTCTTTGATCCTGATCTCGTGAACCAGCTCGTGGAGAAGTCGCGCATCCTGGGCATCGATCTTCAAATGGATACGAGCGTCACGCGCATCGAACGCTTGGACAGAGGCTTTGTCATCCGTGGCCGGCATGAAGAGAAGGAGACCCGCGTCGAGGCAGATCTGGTCGTCCATGGAGCGGGCCGCGTTCCCGCCGTCGATGATCTCGATCTTCACGCCGCCGGAATCGACGCGGCTGGCAGACGGATCAAACTCAACGAGTTTCTGCAGAGTCAATCGAATCCGGCTGTGTACGTGGCCGGAGACGCTACTGCCGCCGGGCCCGCGCTCACGCCCGTGGCTGGATACGAGGGGCGCGTCGTGGCAGCCAACCTCCTCGAGGGGAATCACGTGCGCGCGGACTATTCGGTGGTGCCGAGTGTCGCCTTCACCATCCCGCCTCTGGCCGCTGTCGGACTGACGGAAGACGCGGCACGGCGGGGTGGGCTTCACTTTCGAACGAATCTCCTCGACACGTCCTCATGGTATTCATCGAGCCGCGTCGGCGAGACGCACTCGGGATCGAAGGTTCTCATCGACGAGGAGAGCGGTCGCATCCTCGGCGCGCACCTTCTCGGTCCATCGGCCGAAGAGATGATCAACCTCTTTGCGATGGCGATGCGCACTGGCATGACGAGCCCGCAGATCAAGGAGATGTTGTTCGCATATCCGACCCATGGTTCAGATATGGCGTATATGGTTTGAGCTCACGTCACGATCGTCTGCTTCGCAGCCTGCCGCTTCCACCGATCCGTCCGCAGGATCTCATCCACCGTCGCGAAGGCCACTTCCAACTCCTCATCCGTCGTATAGAAGTGGGGCGAGAAGCGGACGCCTGCGCCGGGGCGGAAGTCGCAGACGATGTCTTCGGCGTTCAGCTCGTACGCAACCTCCTTCGCGTGCGGCATGAGCACGGAAACCGATCCGCCGCGGCGCTCCGGTTCGCGTGGGGTGCGCAGGTCGAAGCCGCGGGCGTCGGCGAGGTCGATGATCCGCTGCGTCTGCCGCAGCGATTTCTCGCGGATGGTTTGCATCGTTCCCCCCGAGGCCTCGGCCACGACTTTCGGGCCTTCGCGCGCCGCGTAGAGCGCGGGGACCGGAGGCGTGCCGAGGGCGAAGCGTAGCGCGTCGTCGCGAAAGCGCATCGGCGGCGGTTCGAAGGCGAACGGATTCGCGTGCGCCATCCAGCCCGTAAAGCTCGGCTCCAGCTTCGGCCGCAGCGCGGGGTCGACGTAGAGGAACGAGCCGCCCGGACCTCCGCAGAGCCACTTCAACACGCCGCCGACGGCGATGGGGACATCCCAGCCGGTGACGTCGACCGGGACGATGCCGGCG
Source organism: Thermoanaerobaculia bacterium (assembly GCA_035576505.1). Taxonomy (GTDB): domain Bacteria; phylum Acidobacteriota; class Thermoanaerobaculia; order Gp7-AA8; family Gp7-AA8; genus JADGNZ01. The sequence goes on from DATLWH010000210.1 coordinate 4,029, forward strand.
GACTGGAAGACGTCGAGTACAAGCGTCGCGCCGACGTCTCGACAACGGCGAGCGATCGCTTCGACGTCGATCATGTACGACGACTCGAAGAGGATGTGGCCGATGGGAACGATCTGCGTCCGCTCGTCGATCGCCGCCAGGAGGCGGTCGAGATCGAAGCCGAGGCCCGAGGCGTCGTGGGGCACGGTCACGATCTCCGCGCCGAGGCGCTGCGCCAGACGGTCGTAGATATAGCGGACGGATGGGAACTCGCCGTCGACGAGCACCACGCGGTTGCGCGGCGCAGCGTATTCATACGACGACAGCACGACCGCCTCGGCGGTGGTGACGTTCGGGAGCATGACCACCGAGCCGGGCGGCGCGCCCAGTAGCGGCGCGATGATGTCGCCGACTTCGATCGACATCATCCACCAGCGGTCGCCCCACGCCCGCACGCCCCGCGAAGCCCAAAGGTCGGCGTATTCGGCCAGCGCATCGCGCGTGGCCTCCGGCATCGCGCCGAGCGAGTGCGAGACGAGGTACTTCGTCCTGCTCAGGATCGGGAAACGATCGCGGAATTGAAGGAGCGGGTCATTCATGCCTCGGTCACCGCGTAATCGTCGCCGTAAAACTTGCTGGTAATGCTCGTGTGAAACTGGATCGCCTTCACCGGCGGGTACTTCGGGTTGGCGATGCATGGCAGCACCTCGAGCATCTCGTCCTCCCAGAGATAGACGGCCATCGGAAAGGAGACGCGCGTGGCCACGCGCTGCCGCGGATCGCGCGGCTTGCTGACGCGATGCGTCGTCGAAGGGAAGATGTCGTTGCTGATCCGCTGCATGTAATCGCCGGTGTTGAGAATGATGCTTCCCGGCGGCGCGGTGATGCGCACCCACTTCATGTTGCGGCGGTTGAGGATCTGCAGTCCCTCCACGCGCGGCGCGGGGAGGAACGTGAACATGTCGATGTCCTCATGCCCGAGGAGCCGCGCCGCGCCGGAGGCGTCGTCGGCGTCCGAGACGGGGGGGTAGTAGTTGAGACGGAGGCCGAAGTTCGTGCCGGTGAGTCTGGCGTCGAAGAGATGCGCGTCGCAGCCGAGGTAGGTGAGAAGGCTCTGCATTACAGGCAGGATCAGCCTCTCGTGTCCGTCGACGATCCGGCGGAAGAACTCGGCCTGCTCCGGCATCGGCCAGAACGATGGCGTTTCTTCAAAGGCCCGGCGGCAGAAGACCCACCCCTCGACCAGGTCGGGATGCATGTTGCTCGTCTCCTTGATCGGGAAGTAGCCCTGGTTGACCGAGCCGAAACGCTCCGCGCGGAAGCGCATCTTCTCCTCGAGCGTGAGGACGCTGAACATCTCCTCGATCCGGCGGCCCGCTTCGTCGTAGAGCGCCGGATCGACGCCATGACCCTCGAGGATGGCGAAGCCGATCTCGCGCAACGCGTCGCCGAGCTCCGTGGCAAAGGCGTGCTTGTCCTCGTCGTTGCCGTGGAGAAACCGGCCGATGTCGACGGTGCGGATCTGAAAATCGTCGTCGAACTGTTCCTCTCCCGCGGTCTCGGCAAGGTGGTAGTTCTGGCGCTTCTCCACCTGGTCGTAGCGGATGAAGTCCTGGTTGGTGGCGTGGACTCCCTCTTCTTTGGTCTGCATGCGGAGAGCATAATCCCACGAAATGCTTGCAATACTCGATGGTGGCTGCCGCGTGACAGGGCTGAAAGAGGGCGAACCGAGCCGCGACGGCGCCTTGCGAATCTGGAAACACTTCGGCCGCGAGGCCGGCGCCCGGGCCATCTCGTTGCGCGTGCTGGAACTGACGGCAGGGGAGAGCGCCATGCTCCGCAACCGGTCGTCGGACGAGGTGCTCTACGTCGTGGCCGGGTCGGGCTCGGCGAGTGAATTCACACTCACTCCGGATACCGGCATCTACCTCCCGCCCGCGGCGCGGTTAGAGATATCCGCAGCCGAAACGATGACCCTCGTCAGCTCGCAATGCCCAGACGCCGGCGCGACCCTCGAAGGCTACGAACCCGGTGATGGCGTGCCGTCTGTAGTGGCGATGCGCGACCGCCCCGTGCAACGCACCGGCGACCGTTGGTACCGCGAAGTCATCAACGCCGACTCCGGCAGCACACAGGTCACCCAGTTCGTCGGCGGCATCCCGCCGGGCCGAGCTCCGGATCATTACCACCTCTACGAAGAGGTGATCGTCATCCTCGACGGGGTGGGAACGATGTGGGCGGGCTCGTCGAACACGCCCATAGAGGCTGGCTCCTGCATCTTCCTGCCGCATGGGCAGGTGCATTGCGTTGAGAACCGCGGCGAGGGTGAGATGCGCCTTCTCGGCGTGTTCTATCCGGCTGGGAGTCCGGCGGTGCGGTACGGAGGGGCTTGATCCGCAGATGACGCAGATAAACGCAGATAAGAGCGTTGTGTCGTTCTCCATCTGCGTCGATCTGCGTCATCTGCGGATGAATCCAACCCACGACGACCGCATCTCCGGATCAACTCCGTTTCATCGCGGGCGTATAACCTCTCTATGCCGCGTCTGGATGCATGCAAGAAACGAAGCGTGCATGGTTCCAAACGAATCAGGCGAGGATCGAAAGCAACGAGGTCCTCAAGGGCGTGCTCGAAGGCCCGGCATGAGCACGCTGGCGCGAGGGCGCTCCTGGGCTCTGTTACTGTGCTCGGTGGGTGTGTAGTGGTCGAAAATAAAGTCGCCCGGGAGCAACATGATTCTTCTCTGTCCGAAATGTGAGCGTCAGGGTCTCGTCAACGGTTCGGCCGGCACGTCACGGTGCCCTTCCTGCGAAGGGATGTTCGTGCCTCGCAGCCGGTTCGTCGAGCTTCTGGAGGTAGATCTGCCGCCGGCAGAAACGCACGGCGCTAACGATGAGGAAGGCGGTCAATGTCCGCAGGATCGCGCGATCATGGCCAGAGCGCGCATCGAGGTCGAAACGGAACGGCCGATCCATCTCGAACGCTGCTCCACCTGTCGTGGCGTTTGGTTCGACGGGGGCGAATGGCAGGTGCTGGCCAATCATCATCTGCTCGAGCACCTCGATGAATTCTGGACGGCCGACTGGCGGGCGAAACAGCGGCGCGAGCTGAACCGCTCCGAGTATGAGAGCCGTGTCCGGGAATCGTTCGGCCCCCAGCTCTACGACCAGCTGCTCGCGGTGGCGAAGGCGTTGCGGGCGCATCCGCGCCGGTCGCAGGCTCTGGCAATCATTCGAGAAGAAAGCGAGTCTTAGCATCGCTGGCTGCTGACGGTTCGGCCGTCCCCTGGTCGTGGGTAAGATTCGCGGCCGCGCAACTCCGCGGCCGCCGTCTCGTATTCACGGAAGGCCATGACCACCGCCGCATCGCAATCATCTGACGATCGGTTCGCGGCGCAGCTGCGAGGCTTCGGGCCGGTGGGGATCATGGCCATGGTGGTCATCCTCTCCGGCACCGCGGTGTTCAACGTCCTCGGCGCGGTGCTGGTCATCGTATGGGTGCGGTTGTCGCGGACGCCGTGGCGTGAGATCGGATATGTGCGCCCGCGGAGCTGGATCGTCACGGTCGCGGGCGGAGTCGTTTTCGGGGTCGCGCTCAAGCTCCTGCTGAAGGCGATCGTGATGCCTCTCCTCGGCGGCGATCCGATCAATCACGCCTACCACTACCTGGCGGGCAACCGGGCAGCGATCCCGTTCGCGCTGTTCACCCTGACCATCGGCGCGGGGTGGGGGGAGGAAACGGTGTACCGCGGGTTCCTGTTCGAGCGCCTCGGCAAGCTTTTCGGCGCCGGCGTAGCCGGTAAGACAGCGATCGTGCTGATCGTCTCCGTTCTTTTCGGTCTGGCACACTACCCCGTCCAGGGACTGACCGGCATGGAGCAGGCCATGATCACGGGGCTCGTCTTCGGTACGATCGTCGCGGTCAGCGGCCGCATCGGGATGGTGATGATCGCCCACGCCGCTTACGACCTGGCAGCGTACGCGATCATCTACTGGAATCTGGAGGCGACCGTGGCGCACCTCGTTTTCCGGTGATTCTTTGAACGTCGAAGAAGGATGAAGGTTTACGGGGAGTAGGGAACCTTCCGCCGAGCCGATCGTAGAACAAGACATGCTGCCTCTCATCCTCGCGGTCTTCGCCTTCTGTTTTGTGATCGAGAGAATTGTGCCGGGCTGGAAACTGCCGCGCGTGAAGACGTGGCCATTGCGCGTGATCGCCGTGAATGTCGTGCAGCTCGGGATCGTGCTTCTCGCCGGCGTCTCCTGGGAACGATGGTTATCCTCGCGGTCGCTTTTCCACCTCTCTCATCACGTCCCTGCGCCCCTGGGCGGCTTCCTTGCCTACTTCATCGCCACGTTTGTCTTCTACTGGTGGCATCGCTGGCGCCATGAGGTCGATCTTCTCTGGCTCGGCTTCCATCAGATCCATCACAGCCCGCAGCGGATCGAGGTCATCACATCGTTCTACAAGCATCCGCTGGAGATGACGGTCAACTCCATCCTAGGTTCCCTCATCGTCTACACGCTCCTCGGCCTTGATCTCAAGGCCGGAGCGATCTACACGGCGTTCACGGCGCTGGGCGAGTTTTTCTATCACACGAACATCCGGACGCCGCGCTGGTTCGGCTTCGTGTTCCAGCGGCCGGAGATGCACCGCATTCATCACGAGTACGGCCGTCACCGGAACAACTACGGCGACTTTCCCTGGTGGGACATGCTGTTCGGCACGTACGAGAATCCGCCGACGTTCACCTCGACCTGCGGATTTGATGACGAGCGGGAGCAGCAGCTCTTCCCGATGCTGGCGTTCGCGGATGTACACCGTGAGCCGGTGGGAGCTCGTCGGACTTCACCGTGATGGCCATTACCGTGGTACTATGTCGGCATGTCTCTTCCTCAGTCGAAGGTCACAGCGCAGGGCCAGATTTCAGTTCCCGCGGAGATTCGGCGCAAGCTTGGGATCGGGCCCGGCTCCGTGCTGGAGTGGGACGAGGACGGCGACAAAGTCGTCGTTCGTAAAGCGGGCAAATACACATTCGAGGACATTCATCGCTCTCTGTTCGACAAGCCTCCAAGGGCTCGTAGCGATGAGGAATTGAAGCAGGCCATCGGACGGTACATCCGTAAGAAGCATGCGCGCCGTTGACACGAATGTACTCATTCGTCTCATCACACGCGATGATGAAGAGCGGGCAATGGCGGCGGCAGCTTTCGTGGAGAAGGGCGTGTGGGTTTCTCACCTCGTGCTCGCGGAGACGGCCTGGGTTCTGAATGACGCGTATGAGTTCGAGCACGCCGAGATCGCGACGGCGATCGATATGCTCCTCAATAACGGGAATGTCGCTGTGCAGGATCTCGACGTCGTGGTGAACGCGCTGGAGCACTATCGCCGCAAGCCGAAGATCGGATTCTCCGATTGCCTCATCCTCGAGATCGCGAGAAAAGCCGGGCACCTCCCACTGGGAACATTCGACAACAATCTGAGCAAGCTGGACGGGGCTGAGCGCCTGTAGTCGTATCCTCCCCGCATGAAATTCGAGACAAAGGCTATTCACTCGGGCGCGGAGACCGACAGCGAGACAGGCGCCATCGCCCCGCCCATTCATCTGTCGACCACGTTCGAGCGGCGCGCCCAAGACGGCACGCCCGCTCACGGGTTCAGCTACATCCGCGATGGGAACCCGACCCAGGTGCGGCTGGAGGAGGCGCTGGCGGCCATCGATTCGGCGTCGCACGGGCTGGTCTTTGCCTCGGGGATGGCGGCGGCGACGTGCGTGCTGCAGTCGCTGCCGGCGGGCTCGCATCTGATTCTTCCCGACGACAGCTACTACGGTGTCCGCGCGCTGGCCATCGAGTTCCTGCCGCGCTGGGGTGTGGCGTGCGACTTCGTGGCCATGGAGGATCTCGACGCCGTCCGCGCGGCGGTGCGGCCGGCCACGCGGGTCATCTGGTGTGAGACCCCGTCCAATCCGCTGATGACGATCGTCGACGTGGCCGCGCTGGCGCGGATCGCTCACGAGGCGAAGGCGATCCTGATCGCTGACGCAACGTTCGCCACTCCCGCGCTGCAACGTCCCATCGAGCAGGGGGCCGACGTCGTGATGCACTCGACGACGAAGTACCTCGGCGGCCACAGCGACGTGCAGGGCGGCTCGCTGGCGTTCGCGCGCCGCGATGCGCTGCTCGACGCCGTCGAACATTCCCGCAAGATCACCGGCGGAGTCGCTTCGCCGTTCAATTCGTGGCTGATCCTCCGCGGCATCCGTTCGCTCTCGGCGCGCATGCGCGTCCATTGCGAGAACGCCATGGCCCTGGCGCGCGCGCTGGAGTCGCACCCGCGCGTCGAGGCCGTGCACTACCCGGGACTGGAATCGCATTCCGGCCACCAGATCGCCGCGCGGCAGATGTCGGCCTTCGGCGGCATGCTCTCCTTCAACGTCC
>DATLWH010000211.1:0-4162 GCA_035576505.1 Thermoanaerobaculia bacterium
CGCGGCGGAAGTGCCGCGAAGGAGCTCCGCGGCGCTGATCGTCGGGATCGAGCGCGGCCGGATCCGGAAGGCTGGTGAGAGTGAACGGCCGACGGGCGTAGGCGCTCCGGTGACGAGCGATGCCGCCTCCACGGATAACGCGCCGAGCGATCTCTCCGCCGTCTGTTTCGTCGCGGAGAGCCGGCGGAGAATTCCGTCATGGTCGAGCTCGAAGTTACCGTGCGCCGCCGTCATCGCTGCCGCGAGGGGCGGTCCGGGCGCAAGCCAGCGGCCGTGCTCATCGACAACCGCAACGGCGAGCACCGGAAGACGGTGTGCCGCGGCCGCGAGACGCTCATCGCCGGGTCGCGCATCGGCAAGCAGGATGTCCAGTATGACGCCGCGAGCGCCTGCATCGGCGGCGCGGTCGACGATCGCCGCGAGCGTAGCCCGATCCCACGGCCACGGTCCGACCGCCCGCAGCGATTGTTCGTCGATGGCGACGATCATCGTCGTTTCGGGTGCGCGCGGGGGCAAAGACCGCAAAGCCACATCGCGAGCCGGCAACTCGAGCGCGTCGAGGGCGCCCGATGCGAGGAGCAGCAGAACGGCGACGCCGGCCGCCGCCGCGATCAAGAGCGCGGTGCGCCTGCGCAGCATGCCGGTATGGTAGCGCGCTACCAGCACCCACTCGCGTACGGATCTACCTGCCCAGCATGTCCGCCAGTTGCGCTCGCAGCAGCTTTCCGAGCGCCGAACGCGGGATGGTGTCGACGCGGTGTATCGCGCGGATCCGCTCGAACGGATGGACGCGAGCATTGAAGGCGTCGGCGATCGCGCCAGCTTCAATCGTCGCGGCGAGATGAATCACATGTCCCAGACGTTCGTCGGGAACCGGGACGATGGCCGCCTCCGTGCCGGCGAGCTCGCCAAGGATTCGATCGAGTCGTGTGAGGTCGACCGACTCGCCGCCGATCTTTACAAAGTCACCGGCACGGCCGTAGATCGTCAGCCGTTGACCTTCCACCTCACCAAGGTCCTCGGATAGGAACCAGCCGTCGATCTTCGGATCGACCAGGCCGTCGTCCGTGGCGTAGCCGGTTAAGAGTGATGCACCGCGAAAGGCAACGCGGCCGTCAGGTTCGCGACGCGCTTCGATATGGGAAAGCAGGATGTCTTCGATCGAAATCGTCGAACAGCATTCGCTCATGCCATAACTTGCCAGGACCGGCCAGCCCCCGGCCTCACGCACGTCGAATGCCCCCCCGCCCACAAGGATCGCCCGCAGCTTGTGTGATGGCTGGAGCCGCGCGGTCACCAGATCCTGCACCTGCGCGGGCACGAGCGACGCGATGGTGGCCTCGGATGCGGCAAATGCCCGCGGATCCCACGGCATCGGCAATGCTCGTGCGCCCGCGAGATGGCAACGCGCGTAAACGCCAAGGCCGCCGACGTGGAAGGCCGGGAGGACTGCAGCCCAGACATCGCGCGAGGTCACCCCAAACCGCTGATTCACGGCCGCCGCGGACGCAAGGATTGCCTGTTTCGACAGGGCCACGAGCTTGATCGCGCCGGTCGATCCGGATGTGGCGACAAAGACGTGTCCCTCCAGATCCGGGGCGATGCGCTCCAGCCGCTCTCTGTCCGCGGCTGGCATACGCGGATTGAGCAGGAGATGGGAGGCGCGAGATTCGAAATCGATCAATTCACAGGCTCCGCCAGGGCAGTCTCTCCAGCAGATCATCAAATCCGAAGCCGTTGCCGTCCGGTGGAATCAGCCGCGTGCCATCGATACGCATCCGTTCGATGAAGACGTCCGGCTCGAAGAGCACGTGCGTTACGAGGCCACAGGTCGCCGTGATGCTCGCCTTCGCGGCGGCGTAGGCAGCGCAGAGCTGACCGAGGGGATGATCCATGTAGGACGTGACGACGATTTCCGCGTCGGAATCGGGGATCTTCTGAACGGCTGGTTTGACGACGATCACGTCGACATCCTCTGTTCCTGTGCCGCGATCCAGGGCCAGTCGCATGCCCGTGCGCGCACGAAGCTCGCGCCAGGTCGCCGCGTCGTAGGGGCAGGGATCTTCGATGAAATCGATGCGCTCGCGGGGGAGTGTGGCCGCGATGCGCACGAACTCATCCGGTGCGAGCGTGGCGTTGAAATCGATGCGCAGGCGGACGTGATCGGGGATGTGGTCGACACTCTTCAGCTTGACGGTGTCGAAGCCGTCAGGCGGGTCGGCGCCAGGCCAGTGACTCCGTGGGATTGTCAGCCCTTCGAAGAGGCGACGGTTGTCGCGGCGCGCCGAGGCATCGATGGCGGCGAACGCGAGTGACGCTCGCGTGAGCGCCGTCGTCTCGCCTCGTGCAAGCATGGCGAGCTGAGTGTCGAGCGGCGCATCGCCGAGCTCCGGCCATGGATGCACATCCGCGAACCCGTCGTCGATGCGAAGAAGCGCGCCATGGCGGGGCCCATTGGCCGCGATGCCGCTCAGACGACGCTTCGGCAGCAACTCGTAACGCCAGTAGTGGATGGCATCAGGCAAGGGCTGCTCCGACGACATAAAGGAATCCGAAGATCCATTCGAGAGCGCCAGCGAGGGCGAGACAGCGATTGAGCTCCGTGCCTCGGCTGCGGGCAACGTGCACCAGCAAGACGATGGCTAGTATCAGTGGAAGCAAGGGAAGCAGCAGCGTCCGCGCGTCGCGCAGATAGGCGATCACCAGGACGCAAAGGAATGGCGCAAGCGCAAAGACGACGATCTCACCATAGGCGAAGCGGGAGCCGAGGCGAGCGGCGAGCGTCTGCTTGTTGCTGGCACGGTCGTTGTCGATGTCGCGCAGGTTGTTGATGGCAAGGATGACAACCGCCAGGGAGCCAACAGCAAAGCCGCCGATCCAGGCTGTCGGGTCGAGCGTCAGCCGCTGCAGATAGAACGATCCACCGACGGCGACGAAGCCGAAGAAAACCATGACGAAGAGCTCGCCGAGGCCGTGGTAAGCGAGCGGATACGGGCCGCCTGTGTAGGCGTACGCGGCGGCGATCGAGGCAATACCGATTGCCGCGATGGGCCAGCCGCCGCGCAGGATGAGCGGGATTCCGCAAAGCGCGGCGAGAAAGAAGCAGAGGTACGCGCCGCGCAGTACCGCTTCGGGGCCGAGCAACCCTGCCTGGGTTACGCGCAGCGGACCTAGGCGCGCATGCGTGTCTGCTCCCTTCTTGAAGTCGAGCGCATCGTTGACGTAATTCGTGCCGATCTGGATGAAAACAGCGCCGAACAGGGCGAATCCGAATGGGAGCCAGTGGATCGGCGCAGAGTCGACGCGCGCGAGGGCCGTACCGACCAATACCGGCGTAACCGCGGCAGCGAGCGTTTTCGGGCGGGCGGCAAGAAGCCAGGGGTTCATTTCTTCCGCTCAAGGGAATCTCGGGAACTTCTTGAAATCCGGCTTCCGCTTTTCGACGTAGGCGTTGCGTCCTTCCTGAGCTTCCTCCGATAGGTAATAGAGCAACGTTGCGTCGCCGCCGAAGTCGAGCAGGCCGATCTGGCCGTCGCAGTCGGCGTTCATGGCAGCCTTCAGGAAGCGCAACGCCATCGGCGAAAGCGCGAGCATTTCGCGGCACCACTTCAGCGTCTCCTCCTCGAGCTGTGCGAGCGGCACTACCGTGTTGACGAGCCCCATGTCCAGCGCCTGCTGCGCGTCGTACTGGCGGCAGAGGAACCAGATCTCGCGTGCTTTCTTCTGGCCGACGATGCGTGCCAGATAGGAGGAGCCGAGCCCTGCGTCGAAGGATCCGACGCGCGGGCCGGTCTGCCCGAAGCGCGCATTGTCGGCGGCGATGGTCAGGTCGCACACGACGTGCAGCACGTGACCGCCGCCGATGGCGTAGCCGGCCACCATGGCCACCACCGGCTTGGGCATGCTGCGAATCTGCTTCTGGACGTCGAGTATGTTCAACCGTGGGATCTTCTCGTTCGGATCGACGTAGCCACCCTTGCCACGGACGCGCTGATCGCCGCCGGAGCAGAAGGCTTCGGTCCCTTCACCGGTCAGAATGACGACGCCGATCTCGCCGTCGTCACGGGCCATGTCGAGGGCCTGTTTCAACTCGCCGACGGTCAGCGGGCGGAAGGCGTTGCGGACCTCGGGCCTGTTGATCGTGATCTTGGCGATGCCATCG
>DATLWH010000212.1:0-2790 GCA_035576505.1 Thermoanaerobaculia bacterium
TGCCGACGAGATCCTCGACGCCCCAGGCGCTGGCGCCGGCGGGATACGAGCCGATGGGGACCGGATCCCAGTGCGTGAACCCGAAGTTGCCGCGGGTGCGGTCGGGCAAGGCATCGCCCCACGGGAAGCGGCGCTCTTCGCCGTTGGGAGTACCGAACGCGGCACGGTGATACTCGCCCTCGGTGGGCAGGCGCTTGCCTCTCCACGCCGCGTAGGCCGAGGCTTCGTCGTGCGTCGCGTACACGGGCGCATCGAGCGGCAAGGGAGTGAGATCGAACATGCCGCGCCACTGCCAGGCACCGTCGCGCTCGGTCCAGAAATGAGGCGCTCTCGCGCCGGTGGCGGAGACGAACTCCAAATAGTCGCCGTTGGTGACGTCATGACGGTCGATGGAGAACTCGTCGACAGAGACACGCATCGACGGCATCTCGTTGTCCCAGGCGAAGTCGGTCCCGGATGCGCCGAGGATGACTTCGCCGGCGGGAATGCGAACCATGTCTTTGACGGGAGCGGCGCGCGGCAGCGGGCCGTTCCCGTGAAACGGCGCGGCCGGAATCTTGCGGTCGTACGGCAGCTCGTGGAAGAGGTAGAGCAGCGTCTCCTGGTGCATCTGCTCGTGTTCCATGATGGCGATGGCCGCCTCGGCGTTGCGTCTCTGCGGCGCGAGCCCGTCGTCGATCGGACCGTCGCACAAGGCGCGGAAGATCAGGTCGTCAGCCTCGCGGCCATAGGCCTGTATGTTCGCGCGCGAGGGCCAGAAGTCGGTCGGCGCTTTGGCCGCGTCTTCGCTCTCCGGATCGATCCCTCGGGCGAAGAGCGTCTCGAATCCGCTGTCGATCCCGTCGCGCTCGAGCGCAAGCCGGATCAACGTGTTGACGGCGAAGGCGGGGATATGCCCCTCGTAGAAAACGATCGGGTTGCGCAGCGGGATGGGCCGGTCGAAGTAGGCCTCGGGCGTGGGGATCGCGAAAAGGTCCCGCGTAACCTTGCGGCCGGCGCGGTACCACTCGATGAGCCGGTCGCGCGTCAGCCCCTCCGGAAAAGCTTCGTGTCGCACGGGCGAATTGTATCCCTCGTTCACGTCACGATTCAGGCGGCGGTCGTCTCGGCCACCGGGACTTCGATGACGCGGAACGGCAGACGGTCGTCGCCGTAGTTCGCGACGAGGAGGGGCATGGCCACGTTGTACACCGGCACGTTCCCCTTCGTGCGGCCTTCCAGCGCGCCGCGGTGGGCGTGGCCGTGGAAGACGACGCTGCAGCGATAGCGGTCGATCGGCTCCTCCAGCCGCGAGGAGCCCAGGAACGGGTTGATCTCCGGCGGCTCGCCGGCGCAGGTAGCGTGAATCGGCGCGTAGTGCAGCACGGCGATCTTCTGCGGTGTGCGCAAGCGGGCCAGCGCCCCCTCGAGCTTGAGCGCCTCTTCGATGGCCTCGTGGACGAACTTCTTGATGATGTCCTCACCCCAGGCGTTGAGCTGGCGGCGGCCGAAACCGCCGCCGAAGCCTTTGATGCCGGCGAAGCCGACTCCATCGATCTCGTGGGACCCGCCGTCGAGCATCGTCACGCCGGCGTCGGCCATGATCCTGACGACATCGTCGGCCTTGCCCGATTCGAAATCGTGATTGCCGAGGACGCCGATGGCCGGGATGCGCAGCGAGGCGGTGATCTCCTTGGCCAGGAGCTTCGCCTCCTCGACCAGGCCGTAGTCGGTGAGATCGCCGCAGAGCAGCAACACGTCCGCTTCCGCCGAAACGGTCGCGAAGAGCGGCTGGAGGCTTGCCTGCCCCGTTTTCTTGACGTGGATGTCGGCCACCGCGGCGATGCGCAGAGTCTCCTTCATCGCGCTCCGTCCACCTCGATTCCCGCCGTCCAGTGCGCGATCTCCTCGGCGGTCATGTTCCCGAGGGGGCGGAGGCGCGCGTCTTTGTAACCCCACTCCTTCAGGTCGGGAAGATATTGCTGCCGGGAGATGATCGTGCCGTAGCAGATCTTCTCCTTCGCATCCGGTCGCGCGGTCTCCTCGGCGATGCGTCCGCCCAGCTCCTCCATCACCCACGGCGGCACCTGCGAACGTTTCGACGGGTAGATGAAACCGAAGAGCACGAGGTGGGCGTAGAGCCCGCGCCAATGCTCCCCGTAGCGGTCGATGAGGCGCCGCCAGTCGAGCCGGTCGCCCGTGGCGTGGATGACGTGCGCGACGTCGGCCCCGTCGAAGCGCTCGCGCTCCATGATCAGCCCTTTCGACCAGATCATCTCCTCGGCGGGGATGAGCTTCACGTCGAGATCGAAGACGACGCTGTCGACCGCGTAGTCGAACCACAATTCATCGACGACGGCCACGCCGTTACCGGCGCTGAAGATCAGATCGATGAAGTCGTCGCCCTTGAGCGCTTTCCCCAGCCAGTGCGAAAAGGTCAGCTCCGATTCGTAGCCTGCCGCCTCGAAGATCTTCTTCGCCTTCGGAAAATCCTCACGGCGGATGAAGACGTCGAAGTCTTTCGTGTGACGCTCGATCCCCGTGTAGCGCGCGAAGGCGTACGCGCCGCCGACTAGAAACGGCAACCCACCGTCGCGCATCAGCTCCATGGAGCGGACATAAAAGGCGCGGCTCTGCGGATCGACGAGCGTGTCAGCCGGGCTGGCAAGTACGGACATTTCGTGGGGAAAAGTGCATGGGGCGTGCCGGGAGGCAGTGGATTAGTGGATTAGTAGATCAGGGGGCAGCGGGGGTTGTAGATTAGTGGATCAGTAGATCAGGGGCAGGCGGCTCGGGATCTACTGGAATCAC
>DATLWH010000213.1:0-4195 GCA_035576505.1 Thermoanaerobaculia bacterium
CTGATCCACTAATCTACCGATCCACCGCTCCTCGGAATCGCACCGTCAGCCGCTTCGTTCAGGATCGCGCATGCCTATCTATGAGTACCAGTGCACGAAGTGCAATGACCGGACGGAGGTCATCGAGAGATTCACGGATCCTCCGTACCCGAAATGCGCCAAGTGCGGCGGCGAGGTGAAGAAGCTGGCTTCCGCGCCGGCCATCCAGTTCAAAGGCTCGGGGTTCTACAAAACCGACTACGCCAGCGCTTCGTCGAAGGCAGACGCGAAATCGGAAGGGAAGAGCGAGTCGGCGAGCGACAGCAAGCCTTCCGAATCGAAGCCTGAAGGGAAGACGGAATCAAAGTCGGAATCAAAGTCGGAAACCAGGACCGAGACCAGGACGGAAACAAAGGCACCCGCAAAGGCGGAGTCGAAAAGCTCCGACTGACAACGACCATGGGAAAAGTCCGGAGGCTGAAACAGCGCGCCGACTCGATGCTCGAGGAGGTCTTCCGGTCTCTGTTCGAAGAGATCGATACAGAGAAGATCCGCCGCGACGTGGCCGTGCTCAAGGAAAGCGAGCCCGACTTTCAATCGCGTGATCATGCCCGTCTGCTCGTTCGCCGCACGGCGCTCCGCTGTGCCGCCGCCGGTGCGATCTCCGGCCTTCCCGGCGGACTGATGGCCATCGGCTCGCTCGGCGCGGAGCTGGCCTTTCTCGTCTTCCAGCAATTCCGCCTGATCGTCGGCATCGCTACCGTCTACGGTCATGAGCCGACACAGCGCGAGCGATTCGCCGAGGCGATGTCCTGTCTCGCCTACGCGTCGGGAGTAGGCATCGGCAGGCAGGGGATCGCCACGGTGCTCGAGTCGGCCACGATGGAAGGCGGCGTCATCGCCGAAAAGCTGGGTGCGAATTTTTTCCGGGAACGGCTGGCGAAGGCCATCCCGTTCGTCGGAGTCGTCTCCGGCGGCGCCCTCAACTACGTCTCCGTTCGCGCTGTCGGCCGCGCCGCGATCCGGTTTTACGAGTCTCAGATCGACGCCGGCGTTGCCGATGAAATCTGGGCCGAAGGCGATCGCGAGCACGCCTGAGGGGCACAGTCCGCCCTTTGGTCTACCAGGGCACAGCCGGCGGCAGGGCGGCGATGCGCCTAACGCGCAGGACTCCCGGTTCGGCGCGCGCAATTGAGGAATGCGCCGCGAGGTACCTCCGTTTGAGCGCGGTAACTGAGCATGAGTAAGTACGCCATTGATTCGACGATGGAAGTCCGCTCGCCGTTTTTCGAGCGGCGACGCCTGCGCCGTATCCGGATGATCGTCGAGCTCACCCTCAATCTCATCGGCAGCGACATGACCGTGTCGCATCGGGAAGCGCGATGCCTCGTCCGCTGCGCGCGAAAAGCGATCCTCGAGCTCCATCCGGAATTCGAACAACGCTACGAGCGAATCGTCCGGCCGTACTTCGAACGCGTCCTGGCCTGCCGCTGGCCACAGGAACAGGCGCTCGACGACGACTCCTGCGACGTTGTGAATTGACGCAACGCGTCATCCTGAACCGCGAGGCGGCGAAGAACCTGCCGCGGCCCCGTTCTCCAGCTCCCGCACGACCCTGATATCGCCGAGCTGCGCCCTGGCGCGGGCGATCTCCTTCCGGGCGGCGTCGAGGATCTGTGGATTCAGGTAGCGGATGGTGGGGTCGTCGGGGACGAGGAAGCGATACTCGATCGGATCGAGGCGTGCGGCCGGGAAGGCGTCGCGCCGCGCGAAGACCATGGCCGCGTCGTCGAAGGCGATGAGGGCCCAGTCGCGGCGCCGGTATCGTACGAGCGAGGCTGGCAGGGACCGCCGTTCGCCGCTGGCCACATCGACGACCTCGACCTTCTCGCTCTGGTATTCGTCGACGGCCAGGACGGTACCGTACCTGGCCACGAGGGCGTGCCACGCCCGGCTGTCGCGACGAGCGGCCGCATCCGCCAGGATGAAATCGTGGAAAAGCTCGTTGCGGCCATCCGTCAAAGCGCGCCGCGCCGGGTAGAACGTCCATTCCAGCAGCCCGCCGAACTGGTCGACGTTATAGATGTTTCCGTCGAGTCGGTAGGACCGGAGTATTGCGGTCGCGCGCATGGGGAAACGCTCGTCATCAACGCCGATACGATGGACGTCGTGTTGGAACGCCCAGGCAAGAGGGAGCAGTGCGCAGGCGGCGAAGGCGCCCGACACCCGGCGCGAGAACGTTCCCAACGGCGGAATGAGCAGCGGCAGCGCTGCGAAGTAGAGACCCTGGTTGCGCACGTAGCGGTAGGCGAGCGCCGCCAGAATGGCGAACGTCACGAATCGCCAGGCATTGGCGCGCCTGTCGCGCGCGCCGATGAAGAGCAGTACGACCATGGCCATCGTCACGAACAACAGCGGAAAAAACTCGAATGAGGACGGCAACCATTCGGCATTCACGAATTCGCCGCTGCGAATCTCGGACGTCAGCCGCAACGGCGCGATGATCGCGTTCCAGCCATATGGATTCACGAGCAAGGCCGCCGCGCTTGCGACGGCAACGGCCCACCGCCGAACGTCGATCAGCATCGTGATCATCGCCAGTACCGGAGCGAGAAGCGCAGACGGGTGGATGTTGATCCAGACGATCGTTACGCACGCGTACGCGATGGCCAGCGGCATGAGGCGAAGATGCGAGCCGAGAAGTCCGAGAGCGACGACGATGAGAAGCGCAGCCGCCGCGGCGGGCCGGACACCGAGCCGATCGGAGGCGCCGGCAAACGCAATCGCGGCGATGAGGACCGCCACGCCCACCTCCTGCTCGCGCGACGCAAAGACGAACCCGGCCGTGAAGATGGCCGCCGCAAGCAGCGCACTGGCGATGGAGATACCGCCGTCACCGGCGATTCCGTGCAGCGCATAGAGCACGATCTGATACAGCCACTCGCCGTTGATCCACGGAATGTGGGCGCTGGCCACGGCTAGTGGATCGAAGCGAGGTACGGCGTGGTGTTCGACGATCCAGCGGCCGGCAGTGAGCTGCCAGAAATAATCGTAGCTCCGGATCGGTGCCACGGCGGCGATGGCGACCAGCACGAACAAGCCCGCCGCCGCCATGCGCTTTGTCATCGAGCGCGAGTATAGCGGCGCGCAACTTTGGAGTGGTGCTCCAAACGAACCTATCAGACCTTAAACCAGCTTCGCTGGCGCAGACGGTCGCGCCTGACGGATTTTTGCCAGTTTCGCCCTAAGAGATAGGTGGCGCTGACGCCGTCGGCGCTGCTGCCGGTGCTGCCGGTGCTGCCGGTGCGGGAGGAGCCACGGGGGCGGTGTCGATCTTGATGTTGCCGTTCACCGTCGTGATGTGCAGGTCGTAGCGGCCGCCGTTGACCGAGCCGGAGACGCGGCGGCTTCCGCGGTGGGAGTGGATATTCAATGGGAAGGCCGCTTCGATGTCGCCGTTGACCTGCGAGAAATCGCCTGTGAACGAGGCGGTCAGCGGCAGGAATGCGGTCACTCCCCCGTTGACGGTCTTGAGCGTCGCTCCCTGAAACGACTTGCCGAAACGGGCCTCGATGCGTCCGTTTACGGTGTGCGCCTCGACCTCGCTCGATCCAGGCGTGTCGATGTTGACCCTGCCGTTCACGGTCACGGCCCGCATCTCGCCGTCGACGCCGTGGGTGGCGATGCGGCCGTTGACGGTGCGAAGATCGAGCGCGATCGAAGCCGGCACGCGAAGGTCGTAATCGACGCGGGTTTCATTACCGAAACTGAAGAAATTGAAATGATGCTCGCTGCGGCGTCCGATGACGAGCGTATCGCCGGCGACCTCGGTCTGGAAGTAGCCCTGGTTTTCGAGCCCGTTCCGAGGCGCACGACGGCTTCGTACGGTCGCGTCCATCGTGATCTCGCTCTCTGAGCCCGCCTCGACGTTGATCTCGCCGTCGATCTCCCGCACCTCGATGTGATGGATCGTGCCGACGGGCCAGGTGTGGGCGAAGTGTGCCGTCCGCCGTTCCATTACGGCGCCGCAGCCGGCGATGAGAACCATCGCTGAGAGTGCAGCGACGGGTATCACCGAGAGTGAATAGATTGTGCGATTCCGGCTGTTCATAGAGGGCCTTTGCAGCAGTAAGGTACGAGAACGGGGGAAAAGAGTTTCGCATGACCACGGAAGGTTCCCAGACGACCCTTTTGCGCATCGCCGCTTTCCTGGTCG
>DATLWH010000214.1:0-6661 GCA_035576505.1 Thermoanaerobaculia bacterium
GATCTCGATGTGCCCGCGCGGCTCGACGCGTTGCGCGCGAACGGTTATGCGCCGGTACGAACGTTCCGCGACGGTCCGGCGCGTGCGGTGGTGGTGTTCATGCGGCCGGCTAAATCTCCTTCCGATACTTCGGGTCGAGCGCGTCGATGAGGCCGTCGCCGAGGAAGTTGAGTCCCATCACCGCGAGCATGATGGCGACGCCGGGCCAGATGGCGAGATGGTTGGCCAGTCCGAGGTAACGGCGGCCGGATGTGAGCATCGCCCCCCAAGAAGGCGTCGGTGGTTGCACTCCCAATCCCAGGAACGAAAGGGCGGCCTCGGACAGAATGGCGCCGGCCAGGCCGAGCGTGGCCATCACGATCACAGGGTTCATCACGTTCGGCAGGACGTGCAGCACGATCACGCGCGGCGAACGGGCGCCCAGAGCCTTCGCCGCGGTGACGTATTCCATCTCCCGCACCTTCAGCACCTGGCCGCGCACGAGACGCGCGTAGCCGACCCATCCGATCGTCGCCAGCGCCAGGACGACGTTGTTCAAACTCGGTCCGAGCACCGCCACGAGAGCGATGGCCAGGAGGATGCCGGGAAAGGCCAGGAGGATGTCGGTGACGCGCATGATCAGCGAATCCATCCATCCGCCGAAGTAACCGGCCACGGCGCCGAGCGTGATCCCGATCAGGGAGGCGAGGATGACCACGCTGAAGCCGACGCGTAGCGACACGCGCGCGCCCCATACGATGCGCGAGAGGACGTCGCGCCCGAGGTCGTCGAGCCCGAGCAGATGGCCGTGCGACGGCGCTTCCAGCCGGCGCGCCGTGTCCTGCGCGTCGGGATCGAATGGCGAAAGAATCGGTGCCGCGAGGGCCACGATGACCAGCGCCACGGTCAGCACGAGGCCGGAGGTGAAGGCGAAGTTCTTGAGGAGGCGTTTCATGTGTTTCGGGTGTCAGGGGTCGGGTGTCGGGGGTCGGAGCGAGCCATCATTCCAGCTTGATCCGCGGGTCAACCACTCCGTACAACAGGTCACTGGCGAAGTTCACGAGGATGTACGTCAGCGCGATGACGAGAATCGAGGCCTGCACCTGCGGGTAGTCGCGCGTTGAGATCGATGTGAGGAGCAGCCGTCCCAGTCCCGGCCACGAGAAGATCTGCTCGGTGATGATCGCGCCGGTCAAGAGAGAGCCGAACTGCAGCGCGAGCACGGTGATGACGGGAATCAGCGCGTTCTTGAGCGCGTGGCGGAAGATCGCCTTCGCGCGCGAGACGCCCTTTGCCACCGCCGTGGTGACGTAGAGCTGTGTCAACTCATCGGCAAGCGAGACGCGGATCATGCGCGTCAGGATCGCCGAGAGCGCCAGCCCCATCGTCAGCGACGGTAGGACGAGCGATTTCAGGCCCTCGTCGCGCCCCGATACCGGGAGCCAGTGATGGTTGATGGCGAAGAAGATGATCAGCAGCGGCCCGAACCAGAAGCTGGGCATCGAGACGCCGATGAGCGCGAAGAAGCGGGCCACGTTGTCGATCCACGAGTTTCGATAGATCGCCGAGATCACGCCTAGGGGGAAAGCAACAAGAAGGGCGACGAACATCGAGCCCATGGCCAGCTCGATCGTGGCCGGATAGCGCTGCCTGATCTGTTCCGAGACGCTCGTGTTCGTCTGGAACGATGTGCCGAGGTCGCCGCGGAGAACGTGCGTGACGTAGTGGACATACTGCGTCCAGAGCGGCTGGTCGAGACCGAGGGCCTTGCGAACGGCCACGACATCTTCCGCGCGCGCCCCTTCGCCGGCGATCTGCACGGCCGGATCACCCGGGATCATGTGGATCAGCGAGAAGACGAGCGTCAGGATCCCGAAGGTGATCGGGATCATCTGCAGGAAACGGCGGAGGATGTACTGGGACATGGGTTTAGGAAGGATGAAGGCGGAAGGATGAATGATGAAGGAGGGCTACGGAAAGCAATCATCATTCATCATTCATCCTTCAATCTTCATCCTTTCTCAATTTGTGCCACGCCCCCGAAGTTCCAGCCCGCGATCTTCATGACCGGGGCGATCGTACCGCCGAAGTGGTTGTACCAGGTGGCGACGCGGCGGCGCTCGCGTGTGAGACCTTCGATGCGCGAGAAGGCTTCGACGATCGACTGCGTCCAGCGGAGGTTGGGGAGGCGGGCCACGACTTCGCCGTCGCGAATGAGGAACGTGCCGTCGCGCGTGGTGCCGGTCATGAGAGCGGTCTTCGGCTCGAGAAGGCCGTTGACGTAGTTGAAACGCGTCACCCAGATCCCGCGCCTGGTGGAGCGGATGAGCTCCTCGCGGGTGGCGTCGCCGCCATCGATTGCCAGATGAAAGGCCGAGCCGTGCTCCGTCCCGCCGAGGTTCCAGCACGTGGCCGTGGGGGCGACGCCGAGCCGGTCCGCGTAGGCCTTGTCGACCGCGGGCGTACGCACGACGCCGCGCTCGATGAGCGCGACGCGCCGCTTCGGAAGTCCTTCCAGATCGAATGGGAAGGGGAGGAAGGTCTCGTCGAGCGCGTCATCGGCCAGCGTGAAGTTCGCGCCGAGGATCTGCTTGCCGATGTTGCCGACGAAGAAGGACGATCCGTCGTCGATGCACGATCCGCTCAGCGTGATGAGGTTCATCCAGTCGGCGACCTCGGCGGTCGCGGGTGGTTCGAGGATGACGTCGTAAGGCCCGGGCTCGATCTCCTCGATCGTGCCGTCGCAGAGGATCGCTTTCGACGTTGCCTCGTCGCCGAGGGCGACCACATCGAGGTTGCGGCGATCGATCCCGGTGGCGTAGCCGGAGCCGTTCGCGCCGATAGCGATCACACTGGCATCGGACGAGGTCATCGTGCAGTAGCGCCGTACGCCGTGGGTGTTGGCCACCGCGGTTGATGACGACCCGGTTCCGTAGGCGCCGGCGAATTCAATCTTGAATTTGCGGCCCCGGTCGAACATCTCACGAAGCGCACGCGCCTTGTCCGCGGGCGGAATCGCCGCCGTGGCCTCGTCGAACGTGTGGACGGAAGGGAGAGGCTCGCTCTGGCGATAGAGCCCGCTGAAGTTCTGGAGTGGATCCGAATGCCTGGCCGCCTCACGCGCCAGCGCGGCCGTCCGCGCGATCTCATCGGCGTCAAACACGGTGGTCGATGCCACGCCCATGGCGTCATCGACAATCACCCGCAGAGTCAGCTCCGCGCTGACCTCCGACATGTTCTGGTGCAGGTTGGAGTTCGCGAAGCGGCTGATGTTCTGGTCGACGGAGATGAACACAGCATCCGCCTCGGCCGCGCCAGCCGCGTTCAGCGCCGCGTCGAGAATTGCGAAGGAGTCGTGTTCGGTGCGCATGTTTGGAAGGCAGAAAGCAGAAGGCAGAAGGCAGAAAGCAGAAGTCGGCCTCCTGACTTCACCTTCTGTATTTATCCTTCATCATTCATCCTTCATCCTTCTGCCTTCTGCCTTCAAAACATCTCCACATCCCTGAACCGTGCCGCGGGCGCTCCGTGCGCCACGCGCATCGTCTGCATCGGGTCTCCTTTGCCGCAGTTCGGCAGGCCCCAGATCTGCCAGCTGGAGCGGTCGGCGACGACGTCGCACGACCGCCAGAATTCCGGCGTGTTTCCCGTGTAAAGCGGATTCCGAAGCAGCCGGCCGAGGCGGCCGTTCTCGATCTCGTAAGCCACCTCACAGCCGAACTGGAAATTGAGACGGAGATCGTCGATGGACCACGACTTGTTCGTTTCCACGAAGATGCCTCGTTTCGTGCCGGCGATGATGTCGGCCAGAGGCGCCGTTCCGGGCTCGAGGTTGACGTTGGTCATGCGGATGATGGGGATGCGCGCCGCGGTTGCCGCGCGCACGGTGCCGTTTGACTTGCGGCCGATGGCGGGCGCGGTGTCGCGGCCGGTCAGGTAGCCGACGAACATCCCCTTGTCGATGAGATGAAATCGCTGCGCCGGAACGCCGTCGTCGTCGAAACCGAAGGAGCCGATGGAGCCGGGGATCGTGGCGTCGCCGACGATGTTGACGTGCTCCGAGCCGTAGCGGAAATTGCCGAGCATCGATGGTTGGAGGAACGAGCCGCCAGCCAGCGAGATCTCGAGACCCATGGCCCGGTCGAGCTCGGCCGGATGGCCGCACGACTCGTGAACCTGCATCGCCAGCTGGGCCGAGCCGATGATGAGATCGAATCGTCCGGCCGGCGCTTTCGGCGCGGCCAGGAGCGCCAGCGCCTCATCGCGGATTTCCAGCGCTTTGCCGGGCAGGTTGAGCCCTTCGATGAACTCCCACCCGGCAGCCTGGAAGTCGCCGCCGAAGGGATTGGGGTAGGTCCGGCGCTGAAACTCGCTTCCGTCGATGGCCACGGCTTCCACGCCGCCCCCCATCTCCGTCGTGGTCTGTTCGATGTAGCTGCCGGCGGTCGAGGCGAAGATCTTCTCCTGCCGGTAGCAGGAAATGTCGCCCAATACCTGATGGATGTGCGCGTCGCCGCGCATCGGTTCCGTCGACCGCAGCAGGTGCTCGATCTTCTTTTCGAGAGGGATCGACCACGGGTCGATCTCGTACGTCGACGACCACGTGGCGACATGCGGCTCGATGTCGCTGAGCACGACGCGTTGCGTCGAGGCGATGTTGCTCGCCGCCGCCACCTCGACCGCGCGTTTGGCCGTTTTCCTGAGCGACTCCTCGGCTGTGTCGCTGTTCGCGGCGAATCCCCATCCGTCACCGACCAGGACCCGCACGCCGATGGCCCGGTCGATGGTCGACGAGAGCGTCTCCACCTCGCCATTGCGAACGCGCACGTGCTGCTCGTGCGTCGCCGTCCAGCGAATGTCCGCGTAGCGCAACCCGGCACCGTCGAGCGAGGCGAGTACGTCCTCCAGTTGCGCGCGCGTTGGCTTCATCGAGGGGCGGATTATAGGCGGCGGCGGAGCGTCTTAGTGGATCGACGTAGGCCGGACGTATGTCCAAACGTAGGTCGGACTCTCCAGTCGGGCCGGTGCTTGCGCAGAAGGACACCAGTCATGCAGCCCCCGGTCGCCATCTCCTCCCATTTCGTTTACCCTTCGCGCGCTCATCTCATGGCTACCCGCAAATCGAAAGACCAGACTTCCTTCACCCCTCCGCCGCCCATCATTCCCGAGGTCGAGCATCAGGCCGTGGCCGACTTTGCGCGGAAGGCCTACCTCGACTACTCGATGTACGTCATCCTCGACCGCGCTCTGCCGCATGTCGCGGACGGCCTCAAACCGGTGCAGCGCCGCATCGTCTACGCGATGTCGGAGCTAGGGCTGGGGCCGAATGCAAAGCCGAAGAAGTCCGCACGCACGGTCGGCGACGTCATCGGCAAGTTCCATCCTCACGGCGACACGGCCTGCTACGAGGCCATGGTGCTGATGGCGCAGCCGTTCTCGATGCGCTATCCGCTGGTGGAGGGACAGGGCAACTTCGGATCTCCCGACGATCCGAAGGAGTTCGCCGCCATGCGCTACACCGAGGCCAAGCTCTCGAAGTTTGCGCAATCGCTGCTCTCCGAGCTGGAACAGGGGACGGTGGACTGGGGACAGAACTTCGACGGGACTCTGCGCGAGCCGAAGCTGCTGCCGTCGCGCCTGCCGCACGTCCTTCTCAACGGCGCCTCGGGGATCGCCGTGGGCATGGCCACCGACATCCCGTCGCACAACGTTCGGGAGGTCGTCGGTGCGTGCGTGGAATTGCTCGACAACCCGGACGCCACCATCGCCCAGCTCACCAAGCACATCAAGGGGCCGGACTTTCCGACCGAGGCCGAGATCATCACGCCGCTCGCGGAGATCCGCGAGATGTACAAGACGGGCAACGGATCGATCCGGCAGCGCGCGAAGTGGGAAGTCGAAGACGGCTCCATAGTCATCACGGCCATTCCGTTCATGGTCTCCGGCTCGAAGGTGCAGCAGCAGATCGCGCAGCAGATGAACGCGAAGAAGCTGCCGATGATCGAAGACATGCGCGACGAGTCGGATCACGAAGACCCGACGCGCCTGGTGCTCGTGCCGAGGTCGAACCGCGTCGATCTCGACGAGGTGATGGCGCACCTCTTCGCCACGACCGATCTGGAGCGGACCTACCGCGTCAACATGAACATGATCGGTCTGGACGGCCGGCCGCGGCTCTACGCGCTCAAAGAGCTGCTCAGCGAGTGGCTGGAGTTCCGGATCGAGACGGTGCGGCGCCGTCTGCAGCATCGGTACGACCACGTCAACGCGCGCATCCACATCCTCGACGGCTATCTCGTGGCATTCCTCAACGTCGACGAGGTGATCCGGATCATCCGCCGCGAGGACGAGCCGAAGCCGGTGCTGATGAAGCGATTCAAGCTGTCGGATCTGCAGGCCGAGGCCATCCTCGAGTTGAAGCTGCGCTACCTCAACAAGCTCGAGGAGATGGAGATCCGCGGTGAACAGGCCAAGCTCCAGGCCGAGCGCGCGGAGCTGGAGAAAGTGCTGGGGTCGAAAGCACGTCTTCGCAAGCAAGTACGCGACGAGTTGGTGAAGGACGGCGAAGAGTTCGGCGATCGTCGTCGCTCGCCGATCGTGGAGCGGGAGCCGGCCAAGGCCCTCGACGCCGCGGCGCTGATTCCGTCGGAATCGGTCACGGTGGTTTTATCGGAGAGAGGTTGGG
>DATLWH010000215.1:0-3669 GCA_035576505.1 Thermoanaerobaculia bacterium
ATTGGAATGGGGGGAGTCGAGCGCAAACGCCGCGGGCCCCAAGCACCGGGCGAAGTGATGATCGGCGGACGCGTGCAGATTCCGATGGACCTGACCAATCATGTCCCGGTGATCGAAGCGAAGGTCAATGGCAAAGGGCCATTCCGTTTCGCCGTCGACAGCGGGTTTGGCGGGATGATGCAAGTCACTCCTGCGCTCGAAGAGAAGCTGGGGCTCCCGGTCATCGGCGAGGCGATCAACGGCGATCCGAGCGGCAAGAATCAAAAGACGGTTCGGGTCCTTCGCGCGGAGTCCGTCGACATCGGCGAGGCGCATTTCGGTCAGGTCGACGTCGGGGAGGAAGCCGGTCAGCATCTCGACAACGCCGACGGCATCATCGGGCTGCAGCTCTTTAGCTCGCTCATCGTCACGTTCGATTATCCGAACAGCCGCTTCGAGGTCGACGGCGGCGGACTCCCGCCGGCGGACGGGGCCAAGGTTCTTTCCTACAGCGCCGAGCATGGCATTCCGAACATCGAGGTAGATGTCGCCGGAGTGAAGGTAAAGACCGACATCGACAGCGGCAGTCCGGCGCTGCTATCCATTCCACTCGCGCTGGCCAGGTCGCTGCCGCTCGCGGAAGAGCCTCGCGTTTTCGGGCATGGGCGGACAGTCGGCAACGACTTCGATATCTACGGCGCACCGCTGAAAGGCGAAGCACATGTCGGCGCGATCACCTTGACGAACCCCCAACTCGACTTCGTCGAGATCTTCCCCGTCGGCAACCTCGGCTTTCGCTTCCTGAAGGATCTCGTCGTGACGTTCGATCCGGCCAATCATCGGGTGCGGTTTGTGAGATGAGGGGGTGGGTTGTGGGGGGTGGGGAGTGGGAGAACGTGGTCATCTAACGCTCGACGAAACGTTCTCCCACACCCCACCCCCCCACAACCACGCTCCGAACGATCCGCGAGCAATATCCCGCTCTCAGCGACGAGATTTGCGATCTGGTAGCCGAGGTGTTCGCCGGTCGTCGCGCAGGACCAAAGACCTGACGAAGATTGTGGCCGAGCCATGGGCAACCAACGCTGCCGGCCGTGCCGGCTAACGCGCCGCGCTTGCCACTGAGCCGACTACCTGACGGAGGAACGCCGAGGTCGAGAGCCAGCCCTTGTCGGGGTAGTAGGCGAAGATCGGAGTGCCGCCGCGGATGGTGTCGATGATCTTCTGCGAGATCTCCGGCCGTACCGCCGGACAACCCCAGCTCCGGCCGAGGCGGCCGAGCACCTTCACCGCCTCCTTGCTGACGTACGACGCGCCGTGCATGACGATGGCGCGGTCCCACGCCATGTCGTTGATCCCCTCTTCCAGACCGCGCAGCCGGAGCGAGTAGCCGTTGCCGCCGTTGTACGTGTCGGCGGTCACGAAAAGGCCGAGGCTCGTCGCCAGACTGCCGGGACTGTTCGAGAAGTTGCTGGCCACGTCTCCGCCGCTCCCCTTCCCGTGGGCGACGAGCTCCCGGAAGAGGAGCTTGTGCGCGGCCAGATCGAAGATGAAGAGACGCGGCTGCGACGATGGTAATGAATAGTCGATGACGGTCAGCAGGTCGCGGCGCGGGACGAGTCCCTGGTCCTCGGCACGGCTGGCGGCGGCAAGAGCAAGCTTCAGCACGTCCGCCCGCAGGCCGGGTGCCTGCGAGACGAGCGAGGCGACGAGGGCGTCGGATGAGCCCGCCGCCTGCATCGGCACAGCGAACGCGAGAGTAAGAGCGATCGAAAGGAGCAGTCGCTTCATCAATGGCTTCCGGTTTTGGTTTGGACGACGTCATCATAACAAATAACCGGGCGATCTATTGCCGGAACTGGTGCACCTCGTGCACAGGGCGGACGCGTGAGACCCGTTGCCCTGCTCCTGGCCCTGACGCTCGCCGCCACCGCGCACGCCGATGTCTTTCGCGTACTCGACGATGATCGCGAGGCCGCCCAGGCGCGGGTCGATCTCATCCAGCAGGCCCGGAACGAGATCGACGCCGTCTATTTTCTCGCCCACAACGACTGCATCACCATCACGGCGCTGGCACTTCTCCGGGATGCCCGGCGGCGCGGCGTCGGCAGCGTACGGCTGATCGTCGACGCCAATTTCCAGCACATCCCGCGCGCGGTGCTGGCCCACTTGCGCGAGGAAGGGGTGGAGGTACGCGTCTATCACCCGATGACGTTCCGCCATCCGAGCTGGCTGTTTCATCGCATGCACGAGAAATTCGTCGTCATCGATGAACAGCGCTACATCGCCGGCGGCCGCAACCTGGCCGAGGAGTACTTCGGACTTCGCAAACGCAACTTCGTCGATCGCGACGTCTATGTCGACGGCCCCTCCGCGGCGGAAGCGGATCGTCATTTCGAAGAGCTCTGGGCCAGCACTGACGTCAGCGATCTGCGTGTGCGCGTGTCGGCCGGCGAGATACGAAGCGCCTCCCGGCTTCTCGACGACGCCGCGTGCGGCCGGGCGCTCGGCGGCTTCGTGGCGCTGAACACCGGCCGGAACTGGTCGGAAGGCCAGAAAGACGTCAAGTCAGTCCGTTTCCTCCACGACCCGCTCGATTCCGGCGAGGGCGCGCGTGTTGCCGGCCGGCTCGCGGATGTGATCGCCGGCGCGAAGAGTGAGATCGTCATCGAGTCTCCGTATCTCGTCCCGTCCGGATCGATGCTGACGCTGCTCGAGAAGAAACTCGCCGAGGGCGTCCGCGTGCGAATCGTCACGAACTCGCTCCGTTCGTGCGACGGCGTGCTGCCGTACGCCGGCTACATCAAATACAGGCATCGCATGGTGCGCGACGGGATCGATCTGCGCGAATATCGCGGACCCGACACGCTGCACGCGAAGACGCTGGTGATCGACGGCCGCACGGTGCTGGTCGGCTCATACAACATCGACCCGCGATCGCAGAACCTCAACACCGAGGTGATGTGCGTGGCCGAGGATGAAACGATCGCGCAGCAACTCCTGGCATCCATCGACCGCCATATCGACAACGCCTGGGCCGTGACCATTAGCGAGCATCGCTCCCTCGCCCCGCGCGCATGGCGCTTCCGGGCCTGGGCCGCGCGGCTCGTGCTGCCACTGCTGGAGGGGCAGTTGTAGGGCGGCACGGCCGAGGGTTCCAGGTACAACTGCATGGTCTAATCACGTCATGTACGAAAACAGCAAGCAGCGCCTGCTCACCCGCGCCCAATTTGCCAGGCGGGTGCTCGGCCACATCAGCTTCGCGGTCGGATCAGCGGCGATCTCCTTGTACGTGGGCATGGCCGGCTACCACTACCTGGGCAAACTGAACTGGGTCGATTCCCTTCTGAACGCTTCGATGATCCTCGGCGGCATGGGCCCGGTCGACGCTCTGAAAACCGACGGGGCGAAGATCTTCGCGTCGTTTTACGCCCTTTTCTCCGGCCTCGTATTCATCGGCCTTCTCGGCGTGCTGCTGGCCCCCTTCATCCATCGGCTCATGCACAAGGTCCACATTGATGAGGAAGGGACGAACTAGGCGGCACTCGCGGAGCGTGTTGACCTGTCATCCAACCTGTCATCCTGAAGCTGCCGCAGCCGCGCCTCGAATTGCGGTGGTCACGCAGATCGAACGTCGCGGCGGAGGACGCTGAAGGACCCCCCACCTGCAACCCGGAAAGGGAGGGGGTT
>DATLWH010000216.1:0-2377 GCA_035576505.1 Thermoanaerobaculia bacterium
ACCGGCGGCATCGGCGCGGTGACGGTGGCCAGGTATCCGAAAGGATTCGACTACGTCGTCGTCATCGCGCTGACCATCGCCAGTGCGCTCGGTGCACTGGCACTAAGCGCCCGCAGGCCTCCGACACCCGATTCCCGACTCCCGACTCCCGGCCGCCGCACCGCGACGCTCATCACGGCCATCGCCGTCTTCGTGGTCATGTTCCTCATCCACGACCACCCCTACGCCTTCATGGATATGTTCCATGAAGGGGAACATCTCTCGCCCGCCTCGGTGATGCTCGATGGCGGCCGGCCGTACGGCGACATCTTCTTCCTTCATGGCTTCGCGGCCGACGGTGGCCTCGATTCGCTCGTCCTCGGAAGCAAACCTTCGCCGAAGAAAACGCGGCGCCTGGAGGCCGTGCTCGACGCGGCGGCGCTGGCCATGCTCGTCCCGATCGCGTCCGAGGTAACGGCCACGACAGGCGGCCTCATCGCCGCCGTGATCCTTGCGCTCTGCGCAATCGGCGCCGGAGAGGTGCCGGTCTTCCCGTACTTCCGATGGCTGCCGCTATTGATTGCGGTGTGGGCGCTACTGAGGTACGAACGGGCTCGGGAGTCGGGTGTCGGGAGTCGGGGGTCGGAGACTAGTGGCGAGCCAACTCCGACCCCCGACCCCCGACCCCCGACACCCGCGCTCCTCTTCATTTCCGCCATCGTCTCTTCCCTCGGAATCCTCTGGAGCCTCGACATCGGCGTCTGTGCCGTCGCGGCGACGGCGATCGTCATCCTGATCCATACCCGCCGCGTTACGCTGGTCGCTCTCGCGGCGATTGCCGCGCCGCTTGTCGTGCTGCTGGCCGCGCGCGCCGATCTGCACCACTTCTTCCGCGACTCGTTCGTCATCATTCCCGGCGCCATCGACGCGATCTGGTCGCTCCCGGCGAAAGCGCTTCCTTCGCTGTCGCTGCTCGTTCATCCCGCCACGTTGTGGGAGTGGATGGCCTCGGAATCGGCACGCTACTACCTGCCGCCGGTCTTCTTCGGGCTCCTCCTGGCGCTTGCGATCCGGAAGCGCGACATGCGAATCGCCACGGTCGCCGTCTTCTCGATCATCCTCTTCCGCACCGCGGCGGGGCGCTGCAGTTGGAGCCACACGCGCTTCGGCCTCCCTCTCCTGGGCGTCGCCGTGGTCGCCTTTCTCTTCGAGCCGCTCGCCAGAAGGCCGATGAAGGTCTGGCGAGGCATCGCCCTCCTGATCGCCGCAATCCTCGCCTTCCGCTACTTCGAGATCGCCGAGAACGCCACGCTTGGAGCGAAGCTGTTGACCGGCTGGCCGGCGCGGCAGCGGCACGAAGGCCTCGTCCCGTATCCGGTGCCGCGCGGGCGCGGAATCTATACCTACGCCGAGAACGCGGCTGACCTTGCCGCCCTCAACGACCTCTCGCTGCGCGCCGGCCAGGGAACGATCTTCGACCTCTCCGGAGAACGGGCTCTCTACTATTTCCTCGACCGCCGTCCTTCCACGCGCTGTCCCGACCTGGCCATGCTCTCGACCCCCGAGTTGAGCGCCGAGGCCCTGCGCGAGCTGAACGCTCAACCGCCGCTCTTCGTGGTGCTCGAAGGGGCAACGATCCACGGTTCGATCGACGGTATCGCCAACCGCGACCGCGTCCCGCCGATCGCAGCGTGGATCGATGCGCACTATCCCGTGAGAGTGCACGCCGGGCGGTACGTGGTGGGATTCAGGCAGTAGTTGAACGGCGGCTGCGCCAGACCCAAAGGCACAACAGCATTCCACCTACGAAGCCGCCGAAGTAGCTCGCCGTGTGAGCCCACCAATCCGCGATGAAGGCCGCCTGCTTCGATGGCTCGATACTCCCGGCTACCCACGGTTCGATCGGAATCGATTTGTTCGTTGCGAGCGCGTAGCCTGTAACCCCGGAAACGAGCGCCAGCAACGCCATCGCGCCGAGGAGAACGACGAGAGGGCGAACGAGCTCGCTGGCAGATCGTTTCGGCCTCTCTCCAAGCCGCGCCGCACACGCCAGCGAGAAGCCCAGGGGCAGCGCCACCCACCACGTGGCCACGATTCCCCAGCCGATCGCGAGCAGTGTCGGCGACGTTGTCCGGAAAATCGGCGGATGACCGATCGTGAAGTATTCGACACAAACGCGTGCCGTCACCTGGTCGTGCAGGATGCCGTACGTGATCCCGGCCAGCACAGCCAGGGCGATGATTCCGAGGAAACGCATCCGTACGCCCCGTGGTTAGTCGGTTACAAAATGTAACCGACTCGTGAAGGCTATCCGCAGATGACTCAGATGTGCGCAGATAAAACCGTCCTCCATCTGCGTTCTATCTGCGTCATCTGCGGATAAGCCTTTTCATCAACC
>DATLWH010000217.1:0-4644 GCA_035576505.1 Thermoanaerobaculia bacterium
TCACATGGACGTGTGATGGAGGTGCTGGCAGCGCCCCTCAGCGACACTCTTGTCCGTATCTTCACGCGCGCGGAGGCACGCCTTACACTTTCAGCCCCGCGTTCGGAGCACATAGGCGCTAACTTATGCTGCCGTGAATCCAGGAAGTCTGTGTGCGTCTGCCGCGGTAGCGGCTCAAAGAAGATAGCCAGGGGTGCGAGCGCTTTTTGCGAGCACCCCTGGTTCGGATGTTATGTAGTTGTGCCGCGTCAGCGGCACCAGAGGTGTCATCGACCAACTTCTGATCCAGTGCCGCTGACGCGGCACGTGAGCAATGGGATCCCTCGTACCAGGGGTGCGAGCGCTGACGCGCTAGCACCCCTGGCTATCTTCTTGTTGCCGCTATCGCGGCGCGTGCCCGCCGGCTTGGGTTCCTGCGTACGTGCGCCGAGCGCGGGGCTGAATTGTCCGGAGCGCGGCTCCGCCGCCATCGCCCTCTGCACCGACGCGTTCTCGTGCAATCGTGAGGAATGTTGGCATCGTCACCAGCCGTTTCCCGCCGCGATGCTGAGCTCACAGGCGCGCTTTGACGAGGCCTCCCCGGCGGAGTTGCTGCAACTCGACGCCGATCATCCCGGCTTTCATGATGCCGTCTACCGGCGGCGGCGCAACGAGATTGCGCGCGCGGCCCTCGATTATCGCGAGGGTGATGCGGTGCCTGAGATCGCCTACACGGAGCGGGAGCATGAGGTTTGGGCCGAGGTGTGGCGGCACCTCGATCCGCTGCATGACCGGTATGCCTGCCGGACGTATCGGGAAGCGGGCGGCCGGATCGCCCTGTCGCGCCAGCGCATTCCGCAGCTCGCGGCCGTGAATGCCACGATCCATCCTCTTCTGGGCTTTCGCATGACGCCGGTGGCCGGGCTCGTCTCCGCGAAATCGTTTCTGGCGAAACTGGGGAGCGACGTCTTCCTCTCCACGCAGTACATGCGCCACCACAGCGTTCCGCTCTACACCCCGGAGCCGGACGTCGTTCACGAATTGATCGGCCACGCCGCCACATTCGCGGATCCGGCCTTCGTCGCCCTCAACCGCGCCTTCGGGGAAGCGGCCCTGCGCGCGCAGGACCATCCGGACGCGATCGAACGCATCGGCCGCCTCTATTGGTACACGCTCGAATTCGGCGTGGTCCGCGAAGCGGGCCGCCTGCGCGTTTACGGCGCGGGCCTGCTCTCGTCATTCGGCGAGCTCGGTCGTTTCGAGGGGGAGGAAGAGCTCCATGAGTGGAGCGTCGATGAGATCGCCGATACGCCCTACGACCCCACCATGTACCAGCAGAAACTCTTCGTCGCTCCGAGCTTCGACGCCATGGCCAACGATGTTCTGAACTGGCTTGGCCGCGCCCGGTAGCGGGCGTAGCGGCCCGCCGCCCGCGACGCGGCGGCAACCCAGGTTCGGGCCGCCGCCGCGCGGAAGCGATCGTGTCAGGCGTTCGCGAACTTGCGGACGGTCTGCTTCAGATCGTCGACTCTGTCGATGACCTGATCGGTGACGTCGGCAACCTTTTTCTGCATCTTCTTGCCGGTGACCGGGGCATACAGCAGTCCGAGGGCCACGCCGCCGAGGACGCCGCCAACGAACGTGAAGAGGTACGACTTGAACGAGCTCTTTTTCTGGAACATGGGATTACTCCTTTCGCTATGGATCATCTATCCGCCAGGACTTCGCGGCTAGTCTGCTGATCACGCAAGAGATGTGCCGCAGGTCACCAGGCTCAGGTTGGCACGCCGGAGCGCTGCCGTCTCGGCGGCTGGCCCGGCGGCGTCTCGCCGCCGAGGCAAGACTCCAGAGACCGCGGCGAGGACGCCGGCGCTCCGGCCTGGAACTGTTTCTGCACGCCTATTCTCCCCATGAAACACCCGTCACGATTCACTCTCGCGCTCGCCTGCTTCGGCCTCCTCGCGCTGCATTGCGGCCACTCTCAGGTTCCGCTGCCGGTGCCATCACCAGCCCTCGCCGGCAACTCCGCCGCGCTCACCGCGCGCGGCGAATCCATCGTCCGCAACGCGGCGGTCTGCGGCGGGTGCCACTCCGCCTCGGAGCGCGATCCTGACGGCCCGCTCAGCGGGGGAAGAGAATTTCACGACTGGCGCGTCGGTACCGCCCGGGCGTCGAATCTCACGCCCGACAACGACACCGGCCTGGGAACATGGAGCGAGGCCGAGATCGTCCGGGCCCTGCGCAACGGACAGAGCAAAGACGGACGCCTCCTCGCCCCGGTCATGCCGTATGAATGGCTCCACGAGATGTCCGACGACGACGCCTTCGCCGTGGCCCACTATCTGAAGAGTCTTCCGCCCGTCCGCAACGAGGTCACGCAGAGCCCGAGCATCTGGTTCAGGCTGGGCAAACTCTTCCTCGGACCCAAGCCCGCCTCCTCCGTCGTCGCGCCCGCGGCAGGCCCGACCGCGGAGTACGGCGGATACCTCTCGCAGCACGCCGCCCTTTGCGGCGAATGCCACACGCCACGCGGCGGGATCCGTTCCACTGCTGACATGAGCCGTCTCTTCGCGGGGATGGCCAGTCCGCCGACAGGATTTCCAGCCAATCCCTCCAATCTGACTCCCGACCCCACAGGCATCGCCAAATGGAGCGAGGCCGATTTCCTCCAGACCATCCGCACGGGAGTGGACCCGGCCGGAAATCATCTGCACCCCTTCATGCCATGGCACCAGAACCGGCGCATGTCGGACGACGACCTGCGCGCGATCTACCGTTATCTGAGGACCCTGCCGCCGATCCGGAACGAGGTGCCGCGCAAGCAGTCGCCGGCAGGGTAAGCGTCTTCCGGTCTCGCTTCCGCGAGCCAATCGGACAGCTCACGCGCGGGTCGTCGGTTCTCCAGCACGCCGCGCTTTCGCTTCGCGTCGATCGGTGTCACGGGCTCGGGTCGTCGATCGTGCAGAGCATCGTCGTCGTCTTCGGAGGCGACATGCGTCGTTTTACTGCTTGTGGACGCGGAAAATGCCTCAGCGGGTCACTCCAACATACATGAGCCATATCAGGATTCTTTTGTCGGTACTCGTCACGATGTCCGCGGCCTCGTTACATGCCCAGTGCGGCATTGAGCGGTGGCCAGTGAAAACGACCACAGATCCTGACGCATCGTTGGTGAGTCGCCTGGTCTTCCCAACCACGGTCGCATTCCTGCGCAGCATTCCGGCTCAACGGCCTTTGCCGCAAGCGAACCGGATAGCACCAATCGAGGAAACGATCTACTCGGTGACCGCGATGCTCGTCTCGTTCAAAGCCGAAGACGACTCCGACTATCGGCTGGTTCTAGCCGATGAGGAGGGTCACACGATCGTCGCGGCGATTCCCTCTCCGGGTTGTTCGACTGGGGGTGTCTTTGCGCAGGACATTGCCACAGCGCGCAGTGTCTTTGACTCAAAGCTCAGCGTGTCGGGGCAATTGCGAACCACTGCGATCCCGGTTGAGGTACGAGGCATCGGCTTCTTCAACTTTCTCGAGGGGCAGCAGGGCGCCGCGCCGAACGGTATCGAGATTCATCCGGTAACCGCGATCAGCTTTACGCCAATCACCATACTCAAATCTCCGATCTCCAGCCGCCGTAGACCCGTCGCGCCGGGCGGTGGGTCGGGAGGCGGAACATGCGCCCTTCCGAGCGTAACGCTGTCGCTTTCCAGCAGCACTGCGTGCGCAGGCGTACCTGTCACCCTCTCGTGGCATTCGTCGGATCCGAATGCGCCGGTCTCAATCGATGGGATCAGTGCATCGATGCCCAGCTCAGGTAGCACGACTGTGGGTTCGACAAACAGCATCGCCTACTCCGCGCACGCTGCGAATTCATGCGGAGCGAGCGCAGAGGCGGTCACGGTTCTCAGCATCGTGCCAGGCGCTTCGGCCTCGATCAGCGGTCCTCCATCGCTGCAGCAGGGTGCAAGCGCAACGTTGACTGTCTCCGTCACGAATGCGGGCCGATGGTCGGCCAGCTCTGCGCTCGGCAATCCGATTTCCCCCTCGTCAGGGTCGAATACCGGAGCTTTTGGAGTGCAGTACACAGCCTCAAGAAGCGGCAGCGATGTCGTTACGATTGTTGTAACGAACAGCTCCTGCGGATCGATTCAGCGAACTGCGTCGATCAGCGTGAGCA
Source organism: Thermoanaerobaculia bacterium (assembly GCA_035576505.1). GTDB lineage: Bacteria > Acidobacteriota > Thermoanaerobaculia > Gp7-AA8 > Gp7-AA8 > JADGNZ01. Next base: position 4,154 of record DATLWH010000217.1, read on the forward strand.
CACCGCAACCCCAGCCACAACCGCAGCCGGGAGGTACACTTCGATGCTGCGACGGAACGCTATCCCCGACGTGTACCAACTGCGCCAGTAAACAAGGCTGCTGTTCCTCACATGGAGGTGTTTGCGGTTGCTGACAATCGGGAAACCGCGGCAAACGCCACATGGTGTGATGCCGTGAGTACGCGGTGGTGAGCGGCAAAGAGCGCATCGAGGAAATGACACCCGGCAGAGCGAATTCACATCATGTGGGAATGCTCATCCGGCAGGAACTACAGCCACCATCCGCTAAACTACACCGCATTGACCCCCTCTGAATTTCTCGACAAGTGGAGTGACTCCGCCGCCGCCGAGCGGTCGAACGCGCAGTCGTTCCTCTCCGACCTCTGCGCCGTCCTGAACGTCGACCCGCCGCACGCGGCCACCTCCGATCCCGAGCGCGACGGCTACATCTTCGAGAAACCGGTCACCGTCCCGCACGAAGGGCGGCAGCA
>DATLWH010000218.1:0-2050 GCA_035576505.1 Thermoanaerobaculia bacterium
CTCGCAGTCGAAGGAATCGAACGAGGATCTGGAAGAAGAGCGGCGCCTCTGCTATGTCGGCATGACCCGCGCACGCGAGCAACTGTGGTGCGTGCATTGCCAGGAGCGCCGCCTGCACGGTCAGTTCCGTGAACAGAGCCCCTCGCCGTTCATCACCGAGATCCCCGAGAGCGTGCGTGAAGAAGTACGGATCGCCCGCACGCGCTATGTGCCTGAGACGCAATCGTGGCGCGAACGTCCGGTCGGTGCTTACGACCGATACTCGGGCGAGCCCCGGCGCCAGCCTTCGTATTCGCGACCTTCCCTGCAGCCTCCGAGGGCGGCCGCCGCGGCTCCCCCGCCATCACCACCGCCCCCGCGCAAGAACGATTCTCTCAACGGAGTTCTGTCGTTCTTCAAAGAGTCGCCCGTACAGCTCGATCCCGCTGCCCTCCGCCCGGCCACCCCGCAGAGCGCTCCGGCAGCGCTCAAACGCGGTCAGCGCGTCCGCCACGAGCAGTTCGGCGACGGCGTCATCCTGACAATGGAAGGCTCCGGCCCGGACGCCAAGCTGACGGTCTACTTCGATCGCGCAGGCTCGAAGAAGTTCATCGCCAAGTACGCGAAGCTGATGCGTATCTGAGAATGTCATAGCATCGCCGTCATGCGCCGCAAATCGACGCTCCCGCTGGACGGTATCCTCGTCGCCGATTTTTCGCGCGTACTGGCCGGTCCTCTGGCGACGCAGCTCCTCGGCGATTGGGGAGCGCGCGTCATCAAGGTCGAGGAGCCGGAGCGCGGCGACGAGACGAGGCGTTGGGGGCCGCCGTTTGTGGGCGGCGTCAGTGCCTATTTCCTTTCCATCAATCGCAACAAGGAATCCGTGGCGCTGGATCTGAAATCGGACGAAGGAGCCACGGCCGCGCGGCGCCTCATCGAACGGGCCGACGTCGTCGTCGACAACTTCCTTCCCGCGCAGAAAGAGACGTTGCAGTTCGCCCCTCGTACCATCAACCCAAGCGTCATTCACTGCACGATCGCTGGTTTCGACAGCGACACGGACGATGCCAGTACGCCCGGCTATGACCTCCTCGCCCAGGCGGGAGCCGGTCTGATGGCGATCACGGGCGAGTCAGACGGTGAACCGGTGAAGACCGGGGTGGCGCTGGCAGACGTTTTGACGGCGCACTACGCGTTCGGCGCCATCTGCGCCGCTCTTCGCAGGCGCGAGAGAACCGGCGATGGGGCATCGCTCGAAGTGTCGCTCTTCAGCGTCACCATCGCCTCTCTCATCAACGTCGCGCAGAACGTGCTCGTCACAGGCGATGAGGCGACACGGCACGGCAGTGCCCATCCCTCCATCGTGCCGTATCAGGTGTTTCAGGCCAGCGATCGCCCCTTCGCCATCGGCGCCGGCACTGACCGGCACTTCGCTCAACTCTGCGAGCGCGTGTTGCTGCGGCCGGAACTGGCGCAGGACCAGCGATTCGCAACGAACGGGCAACGGGTGAAATATCGGGAGACGCTGGTGCCGATGCTCGAAGAAGAGTTCCGCAAACGGACCGCGGCGCAGTGGGTGGCACGCTGCCGCCGTGCCTCCATTCCGGCTTCGCTCGTTCGGGGCGTGAGTGAAGCGCTCCGTACCGCTGCAGGGCGCGCTCTCGTCGCGACGATCGAGCATCCTGAGATCGGTGCGTACGAAGCGGTGCGCAACCCCGTGCGAATCGACGGTCAGCAGATTGCCATCGGATCTGCGCCGCCATCGCTCGGACAGCACACCGCGACGGTGTTGCGCGAGCTTGGCCTCGGCGTCAGCGCTTTGAAAACGAAAACAGCAGCAGGACGACACAGCCCACCATCACGACGGCCAGCACGGCGATGATGGCGACAACGGCGCGAAAATCGCGTCCCGGCTTCTGTGACGGCGCAAACGCCCGAAATGCGAAGAACAGCCCCGTCGCGCCGACGAGCATGATCGTCCCGCCGACGAGAACAACGCGCAACAGGATCTGACGGAATTCGGGGTCGATGTCGATCAAGGGAGCGTTACCGTGCGCACGCTCAGCTCCGA
>DATLWH010000219.1:0-20460 GCA_035576505.1 Thermoanaerobaculia bacterium
TACGATGGTTCCTACATCGAGTGGAGCCGCGTCGCAGGAGCCACGGAGGCGGCGCGGAAACCGATACAGCGCGTAGACGCCGGCGGCGTGGCGATGCAGCAGTAGCCCGACGCTACCCCGCGTGCGCCGGCTCGGTCTCCGCTGCCGCGATTTCCGAAACGCTCTCGATGCCTCGCGGCACCGTGAGCACCGGCATGCGGGCGAAGCGGACGAGCCGCTCCGTCGTGGTTCCGATGGTGGTCACATCGCGGAACAGTTTGTGTTGGGCGCCGATCACGAGCAGATCGGCGCCGATGTCTTCGGCGCAATCGAGTACGCGTTCGGCGGGGCCGCCGCGAAGGACGATCTGACGGTAGGTGCAGCGATCGCGCATGGAGGGCTCGATCCAGCGGCGCACGTCTTCTTCCAGCGCCGTCGCCGGAATGGGCTCCTGCCCTTCCAGCACGTGCACGACCACGAGCTCGCAACCGAATGCTCCGGCAAGCTGCGCCGCGTAGTCGAGCGAGTCGTGCGCGACGTCGGTGAAATTGACCGGGCAGAGAATCTTCGTCACGCCCGCGGGCGTGCGGGGACGATCCTCGGGTCTGCTGACGCTGAGCACCGGATAGTCGCCAGTGTGCAGGACGCTTTCCGTGACCGATCCAAGGATGGCCCTCCGCCAGCCGCGCAAGCCGTGTGTGGCCATCACGATCAGATCGGCCGCGCACTTCTCCGCTTCGCGGACGATGCTCGGCACCGGCTGCCCGCCCACCGCCCGCACGGCATACGCCAGGCCCGCAAGCGTCTCCTCGGAATAGGTGCGGATCTCTTTCTCGAGCTCGGCGAGCCGCTCAGGCGTATCGGCCAGGTAGAGCGGAGCCTCGGCGGAGGCCATTCCGGCGACCGGAAACGTAATCGGGTCGACATGGATGATCGTCAACCCAGCCGAGAAATGCTCGGCGAAGGTGCGTGCATACCGCAATGCGATGAGAGCCGGCTGGCTCAGATCCGTCGGAACGAGAATTCGATCAATCCTGAAGGTTCGCATCGCATTACTCCTCCCAACTTCCATTTACGCCCCTGCCAGGCTGTCCGTTCGGTGACAGACGTCAGCTCTGACAGTGACCGGCGCAACGGCATTGTGATCTCTCGCACAGTGCGCGTGTACCGAATGGCACGTCACCAGAGAGAGACCTGACCATCAGCAGTGTTACCGCTGACCTTTCGCATTTCTCCTCGCGGACCGATCCTTCACTGCAGGTTCGGGCTTAGCAAGGCTCGAGTCACCTTGAGAAGGAGGTAGCGACATGAGAACCCCAGGTAATCGGATTCTCGCTCTGATCGCGATGGTCGTGGCTGGGCTGACCGGCCCGGCACTCGCCCAGACAAACCAAGCGGCCGGCTCGGCGCCGACGACAATCCCGGGCGTTTTGACGCGTATGGCACTTCAGGTCAACATTAACGGTACGAATCACCTGATGCCCTCCGCTGCGTTTCAGGAGATTTCACCGTGCCGTCTGGTCAGCACGCTCACGGCGGATCATTACGGCGCTCCGTGGGGCGGCCCGGCATTCGGGCCGAACGAGCAGCGTCTGTATCCCGTGAACGGCGCATCCCTCACGGAGAACTTCATCAACCCATGCGCGAGCATCGTGCCCGACGCCGCGGTGGCGCTGACGATTCGCGTGACGACGTCCAACGGGACTGCAATCGGGCGCGTGGTGACGTTCAATCCCGAGGTACCCCTTCCCACGCAGCTCCCGGTGGTGGCCATCAAGCCTGGTGTCGACATGACTGACGAGGCGGGCGTAATGCTCATGAATGGCCCGATCCCGTACAACACCTTCGGCACGTTCGGACTTCAGGCGCTCGACGCCGGGACCGATCTGACGGTCGATATCATCGGATACTTCCTCGCCGATCCGACCGCGCTCGTTGCCGGTCCGCAGGGACCGGAGGGTCCTGTCGGACCTGCCGGCGCGATCGGTCCTACCGGCCCTGTGGGCCCGGCAGGTGTCACAGGCCCGAAGGGTGAAACCGGACCACAAGGCATCACCGGCCCCAAGGGCGAGACCGGACCAAAGGGCGAAACGGGCCCCAAGGGTGAAACCGGACCACAAGGCATTACAGGACCCAAGGGCGAAACCGGACCACAAGGCATCACAGGACCCAAGGGCGAAACCGGACCGCAAGGCATCACCGGACCCAAGGGTGAAACCGGACCCACCGGCGAGACTGGCCCGAAGGGTGACACCGGACCGCAAGGCATCACTGGTCCGAAAGGCGAGACCGGACCACAGGGTGAAACCGGACCGCAGGGCATCACCGGACCGCAAGGTGAAACCGGACCACAAGGCATCACCGGACCGCAAGGCATCACCGGACCCAAGGGCGATACCGGAGTGAAAGGCGATACCGGTCCTACCGGCCTGATTGGACCCGCTGGACTAGCCGGACCGCAAGGCGAAAGAGGACCTGGCGTCCTGATGACGAACGGTGGGTTGACGCTGCCGAACGGAACCGGCTCGGCTCCCGTGACGCTGACTGTCTATGACGCGACGGTGAAGGCGACGAGCGTGATCATCGTGAACTACATTCACGGCTCCGGCTCGGATCCGCTTGCCATCGTTTCGCAGGCAGACGGAGCGTTCACGGTCTCCGGCAGTAAGAACAAGGACTTCATGTACGTTGTGCTGAACAACAACTGACCCCTTGTTCTGCTGTTTCTCCCGGCCGGCGCCTTTCGGGCGCCGGCCTTTTCGTGTCTGGAATCACAGCGACCTGTGCGCGGCGCGACAGCGTGGCCAGCGGCCGAATCGGTAACCTCTCGTGCATGAACACGGAAGTCGTGCCTCGTAACAGGCTGATCCTGGTATCGATAGCCGCGCTCGTTCTCGTCATCACGGCCTACGCCAACTTCTTTCACAACTCCTTTCACTTCGACGACGATCACGTGATCGTCGAGAACGCGTCGATCCGTTCGCTCGCAAACTGGCCCCGCTTCTTCACGGACGCGCACACGTTCAGCAGCCAGCCTGCGAATGCGACGTATCGTCCGCTCGTCACGCTGAGCTTCGCACTCGACTACGCCGCGCGACACTCGCTCGATCCGGTACCGTTTCACACGACGCAGTTCTTCCTTCTACTCGTCACAGCAATCCTGCTGGCCATCGTCTACTGGCATCTGTTCGGCCGCGACTACGCGCTGCTCGCCGTCGCCGCGTCCGCGATCTTCTGTGTACACACCGCAAACACGGAGACGATGAACTTCCTCTCCAGCCGGAGCGAGCTGATCTCCGCGATCGGATTCCTCGGAGCATTGGCGATCTTCATCCACTGGCCGGAGCAGCGAAAACGGTTGCTGTATCTGATCCCGCTCGCGCTCGGCGCGCTGGCCAAGGCGCCGGTCGTGATCTTCGCCGGCATCGTCATCGCCTGGGTCCACGTGATCGAACGGAAGCGGTGGTCCGAGGCGTTGACCGCGTCGATCCCCTCCTTCGCCACCGGCGCCGTCCTGCTCGTGGCCCTCAACCGCATGAACGCGCCGGAGTGGATCGCAGGCGGCGGGTCACGCATCGCCTACCTGATCACACAGCCATACGTTTGGTTGCACTACGGACGGCTCGCGCTTCTACCGATTGGCCTCAGCGCCGACACCGATCTCGAGCTGCTGCCGCACTGGTACGAAACGAATGCGCTGACCGGCTTCGCATTCGTGATTCTTCTGTGCGTGGCCATCGCCCGGCTGGCACGGACGCGCGAGCTTGCTCCGATCTCGTTCGGCCTGGCCTGGTTCGCCATCACGCTCCTGCCGACATCGAGCATTTTTCCGCTCGCCGAAGTCGCCAATGAGCATCGCCTCTTCTTCCCCCTGATGGGCATCGCACCAGCGGCGCTCTGGAGCCTGGAGGTCGCTGCGCGGCGCAAACCGCAACGACGGCGCTACGCCGTGGCCGTGATCCTGATCCTGGCCGGCGCTCTCGCATACGGCACGCGCATCCGGAATCGCGCCTGGCAATCGGAAGAGACGCTGTGGCAAGACGTCACGGAGAAAAGCCCGCGCAACGGGCGCGGATGGATGAACTACGGTCTGACGCAGATGGAAGCAGGGCGCTTCGTTGCCGCGAAGGACGCCTTCGATCACGCCGCGCAGTTCACGCCGAACTACAGCACGCTGGAGATCAACCGCGGCATCGTCGCCAATGCCCTCGGGCAGCAGGATGAGGCGGAGCGTCACCTGAAGCGGGCTCTCGCGCTCCAGGCCGACCGCAACTCCCATTTCTACTACGGCCGATGGCTCCTGCAGCACGGCCGCGGCGTCGAAGCAGAGCGGCATCTGGCGGAGGCAGCACGCCTGGCACCGTCGTGGATGCCGCCGCGAACGATGGCGCTCCATGTGGCCATCGCACGCGGCGACCTCGCGCGTTCCTCGTCCCTCGCCGCGGAGATCCAGGCCATCGATCCGACCGAGAGTGTCGATGCCCGATGCGATTCGTACGAGAGCTGCTTCTCCCAGGGGTGGAAAGCGACGCAGGCGAATCAGCACGCGGAAGCGGCGGTGGCCTATCGAGCCGCCCTGCGCTACTCGCGCACGGCCACCGCCTTCAACGATATCGGCTGGTCATTGCAGTCGCTCGGTTTCCAGGACGAAGCGGTGCTGGCCTACAAAACCGCGCTGGAAGTGGATCCGTCGTTCACGCGCGCGCGCAACAACCTCGCCGCATTCAGCAGGTGAGAAATGGAGAACGATCGGAAAGCGAGCCTGTCCAACGGTGAGCTGACGCTCGCCATCGCCATCTTCGTCGTGGCCGCGCTGCTGCGGATGTGGTGGAACGACATCCCGCGATACTCCCCTGCCGACGAAGCGATGTATTCGGATACGACGCGCCACTTGGTGCAGGGCGGATTCTTCGGCGCCTACGCCGAGGTCACCGCGTCGTTCATCCGCGATCCGCGAATGGCCGTGTATCCGAGTCCCCTGCGCTACGGGTACTACGCGCTCACGACGGTCACGGCGCATGTCACAGGCAGTGCCGAGCCGCACACGCTGGCGATCCTGTCGACCCTCTGCGGCATTCTCATGGTGCCGCTCGTCTTCTTCCTCACGCTCCGTCTCTTCCGTACGCGTACCGCGATGCTCGCCGCGGCCTTTACCGCATTCTCCTGCATCGAGCTCGCCCTCGGCCGCCGCGCACTGCAGGACGAGGTCGTCTGCTTCGTGGTGTTTCTCGCACTGGCAATGCTGCTGCTCGTGCTGGAACGCGACGAGGGGCGTGTCAAAGGACGGATGGCATTGCAGTGCGGCGCGATCGCGGCAATGACGCTCGCCTTCGCCATCAAGGAGTCGTTCCTTCTTCTCTATCCCGCGCTGCTGGCGGTTCTGTTCGTCTACCGCAAGCCGCGCCAGCTCCGCCTTCGCCACGCTCTGTTGTTCCTCGTGCCGCCGCTCCTCTACTACCTTGGCTTCTGCGCGCTCGCGCACGATTTCACGTCGTTCTTCAGCATCGGCAAAATGATCACGTCCGCGATGGCGGCGCCGTACGTGATGCAGTACCAGGCCGGACCGCCGCACCGGCCGATGTTCGACTTCTTCATCACCGCGCCGCTGGTGTCGATTCTGGCCATCGGGGCCGTGGCCCTCGTGGCGCTGGATCGAACCAGCGGCAGGCGCGAGCGCGCCCTCGTCCTCTTTCTCGTCCTGGCGCTGGTGGTCTTCGGTCTGCTCCCGTCGAAGAACCTCCGTTTCACGATCGTGATCGATCCGGTTGTCCGCCTTCTGGCCGCCTGGCTGATCGCCACGCGCGGCCTGACCGTTCGCACGCTCGTGGCATTTGCGGCCGCGAGCGCGGTCATCGAGCTCGAGCTCTTCTACACGGTCTTCGCCAGAGGCGGCGTCTACGATCCGGTGACGCAGACTCTTCTCCAGGCTCTCGGCTCGCTTCCGCACACGGACGTCACCGCGACCGGTCACATGTTCTATCCCTGGATCTGCGCCGCCATCTTCGGCGCGGTCTGGCTGTGGCCGAGACTCTTCGCCCACTCGCAGCCATCGCCGCTCCAGCACAAACGGTGATCGCGCGGGGCGGGCGTTCGATCGTCAGCGCAATCGTCGGTACCCTGTACCTCGTCGAGAGCCCTTCTCCCTGTGTCGTGTTGGGACCTCTCATCCACAACAGGTAGAAGCGCGCCGAGACTCTGCTGATTCGCGAGTTCATTGTCAGGAGTTCCTGAATCTTCGTACTCACGTGAACCTCGTTCCAAGATTCAGTACTCTCTCATCGAGTGCGTCAGCCCGCATTTCTCACACGCTGAATGCGCAGGAGGTTCAAGCCTCACACTCTGAATGCGCGAGAGGTTCAAGCAATACTGTGAGAAACGCGGCCTAAATCCCGAGGGCGGCCATCGCCGCGCCGACGCAGACGATGAGCGCCCCGGCGGTGGCGTCGCCGTAGCGGTCGAACCAGGGGGCGCGGATGGCGCGGACGCCGGCGTGCGCGGCGGTGACCAGGACGACCATGGTGGCGATGGTCGCGATTTCATACGCGATGATCACCGCGGCGACAGCGAACCAGCCGGCGCCTGCCGCGGCCAGGATCATGGGGATGACGGCCACGCAGGGATCGGCGGAGAAGAGGACGAAGAGCGAGCGCTCGGTGAGTCCGTGGTCGTGATCGTTGTGGCCGTGGGGATGGTGATGACTGTGCGGGTGGATGACGGCCAGGGGATCGCGGCGGAAGCTGCGGCGCAGGCCCCAGATCATGTAGATCGTGCCGAATCCCATCAGCAGAACGTTGGCAAAGCTCGCGAGCGTGCCGCCGATCAGGCGGATGGCGCCGAGCCCGGCGAAGAGTGCGGCGATGCCCAGCGCGGCGGAAGTGGTGACGTGGCCGAAGCCGCAGAGGATCGTTGTGCGGGCGGCACGCGGCGCGCTCCATCCGCGCGCCCGCGCCAGGGCTGCGAACGGCATCCAATGATCGGGTGCCATTGTGTGCAGCGCGCCGATGACCGCGGCGGTGACGCCGAGCGTCCACGTCATGCCATTCACGCCATGACCTCCTGGAATGCGGCCGCGCGGCTGCGCTTGAGCCAACCGAGCCAGTCGTCGACGCCGAAGCCCTCACGCGCCGACAAGGCGATCACGTTGGGCACCGGCATCGCCCGCGCCAGCGAGTCGAGGATGGCATCGACGGAGACGCCGAGATGCGGCAAGAGATCGACCTTCGTCAGCAGCACGAGGTCGGCCTTGGCGAACATCGTCGGGTACTTCAGCGGTTTGTCCTCCCCTTCCGTGACCGACAACGCCACGACATTCATGGCCTGCCCGAGGTCGTAGACCGCGGGGCAGACCAGATTGCCGACGTTCTCGATGAAGAGGTACTCGACTCCCGCGAGCTCGAGATGGTGCAGCTCGTGATGGACGAGCTCCGCGTCGAGATGGCAGGCCTGACCAGTCGTGATGGCGCGGGAACGGATACCGGCCTGCAGCAGGCGGTTGGAGTCGTTCTCGGTGGCAAGATCGCCGGCCAGGGCGGCGAGCTTGCCGCCGCCGTCGAATGCGCCCGCCGTCGCCTCGAGCACCGCTGTCTTGCCGGAGCCGGGAGAGCCCATGAGGTTGATGGCAAAGATGCCGCGGTCGAGGAAATGCTGCCGGTTATGCCCGGCCACATCCTCGTTCCGCGCCAGAATCCGCTTCTGTACATCGAGTGGAACCAGGTTGACGTCACCACATCCACAGTCCTGACACATCACGACACCTCCAGTTCAATTCGTTGCAGCACGATCTCGTCTCCGGCCGCGAGATGCGCCGGCTCGTTGCAGGCCTGGCAGCGCAGGAAAGCGCCGCGGGCGATGGCCGCGCGGCAGCGCGGGCACTCCCACAGCGCGGCAATACGGTCGATCTTCAGCGCCGCGTTCTCGCAGATCGTTCCCTCGCGGAAGACCTCGAACGCGGTCGTCAACAGTGCACAGTCGACGCCGGCCAGCTCACCGATGGCCACATCGACGCGATGCACGGCCGCCTCGCGTGTGCCGACCGCGGCGGCCACGGAGTCAACGAGGGATTGGACGATGGAGTATTCGTGCATCAACTTGCTCCGAAACGCGCCGGCCGTTTTTCAAAGAATGCGTCGATCCCTTCCGCGAAGTCGGCGCCGTCGGCGATGCGCGCCAGGTTCTCCAGCTCGCGGTCGAGATGGTGGTCCAGCCGGTCCATGCCCGAGGCCTCGTTCAGCAAGGCCTTGGCGATCCCCCACGCTTCCGTCGGTCCGGCGGCGAGCTGGCGGGCCACGCGCTGCACGTTTTCGTCGAACGACTCGTCCGGAAACACATCGGTGACCAATCCGATCTCGAGCGCACGCCGCGCCGTGACCCGCGGATTGAGGAATAGCAACTCCAGCGCGCGCCGCAATCCGACGAGCCGCGGCAGCATGAAGGTCGAGCTCTCCGCGCCGGTGAGGCCCGTCTTGGAGTAGGCCCACTCGAACGATGCGCGTTCCGAGGCCAGCACGAGATCGCAGCACATGGCCAGGCCGAAACCGCCGGCGGCGGCGATGCCGTCGACCGCGGCGATGACCGGCTTGGGCGCGCGCCGGATCTCGGAGATGGTGCTGTGGATGTACTCCAGGATCTGCTTGAAGACTTCGCCGTAGCCCCTCTGCGAGGGCTTCAGATAGGCCAGATCGTCGACATCGCCGCCGCCGCGGATGTACTTGAGGTCGGCGCCGCTGCAGAAAACGCCGCCGCTGCCGCGCAGCACGACCGCGCGGATCGATCGGTCGCGGGCGAGTTGCAGTCCGGCCTTGCGGAGGTCGCGCGCGGACTCCACATCGAGCGAGTTGAAGCGATGCGGCCGGTCGATCGTGATCGTACCGACGCCGTCGTCGATCGTGAGCGTGATATGGCTCATGATGCGACTCCGGCCGGGGCACAGACAAGAGTGTCGGTACAGACAAGAGTGTCTGTGCCACATTGGTCTCGGCTGGCGGCAGAGACACCGCGGTTGGGTCGATTCGAAGGCAGCACATTGCTGACCGGGGCTGATGTGGCACAGACACTCCTGTCTGTGCGCAGAGCACTCCATATCTGGAGTGCATCCGCCGCCAGCTCCCCCCAACTGCTGCGCATCATCCATTCGCGCTGCGCGTAGGCGTAGGCGCGGACGATGTCCTCTTCCCCGCGCAGCACTACCTCATGGACGAACGGAGCGACAGGGAACGCTTCGCTTCGCGCGATGACCGGGCCACCGTCGAGCTGCGGCGTCACGAGATGCGCGCTGCTGCGCGTCTCGCGTTCTCCGGCCATGATGGCGTCGCGCGTAGCGTGCAATCCGGGATACCGCGGTTCGCCGCCGGCCGTGCGCAGCGTGAGATCGGCGTCATGGATGTTGATGATCCGCTCCGGAAACGCGGAGAGCAGCGGATCGGTGATGACGAAGAGATAGCCAAGGAGCACGACCGCGTCGACGGTGAACGGGCGCAGCATCGCCGCGGTCTCGGCATCGAAGTCCCTGCGGTCGCGACTGCGCGGCGGCCGGCGGTCGAGAACGCAGGCCACGTGCACGCGCTCGCGCAACGCTTCCAGCCCGGGGGCACGTTTCGAACAGAGGACGGCCACGTTCAACATATGCGGGGCAGCGGCTCACCTTCCGGCTCGGCGAGCAGCCTCCTTCCAAAACCGGTATCGAGGATGATCGAGCCGCGCCGCTCGTCGACGCAGGTGCCGATCACGGCGGCGTTGCGGCCGAGCGGATGCGCGCGGAGCCGGTCGAGGATTCTCTCGGCGGCATCGGCGCGGACGCCGAGGAGCGCCTTACCCTCATTGGCTACGTGCAGCGGGTCGATGCCGAGGAGCTCGCCGACGGACCGGACCGCGTCCGTCATCGGCAGGGTTTGCTCCTGCAGCACGATGCCGACGTTGCTCTTCGAGGCCATCTCGTGCAGCGCGCTGGCAACGCCACCGCGCGTGGGATCTTTCATGGCCGTGACCGCGTCCGCGAGAGCGGCGTCGGCGAGGATCGAGTCGATCATGCCGTTCATCGGCGCGACGTCGGAGACGAGGTCACCCTCGAATTCGATGCCGTGCCGCGACGCCATGACGGCCAGGCCGTGCTCGGCGATGTTCCCGGTGACAATGATGCGGTCGCCGGTGTGCAGGCCGTTGTCGCGCACCAGCGTGCGAGTGAGGCCGATGCCGCAGGTGTTGATGACCAGCCCATCGATCTCGCCCCGCCCCATGACCTTCGTGTCGCCGGTGACCACTGGCGCGTTCGCTTCGCGGCAGGCGGCGATCATCGAGCGCTGGATGGCCTCGAGCGTCTCGAGCGAGAAGCCTTCCTCCAGGATGATGCTGCAGGTAAGCCCCAGGACGTGCGTAGCGCCCATCATGGCCAGGTCGTTCACCGTGCCGCTGATGGAGAGCCGGCCGATGTCGCCGCCCGGGAAGACGATCGGATGGATCACGTGCGAATCGGTGGTGATGACCAGCCAGTCGTCGCCGATGCGGATGGCCGCGCCGTCGTCCATGGCATCGACGCCGACACCGTCAAATGGCATCGTGGCGAAGTCGCGCACGAAGAGGCGCTCGATGAGCGCGCGCATGGCCCGTCCGCCGCCGCCTTGCTTGAGCGTGACGCGGCCGCTGGTGAACGGAAGCAGGATCGCCGTCATGCGGAAGCCTCCAAGTCGGGAACGCCGCCATACAGATGCCAGATCTTGCACGTCCCCTCGTTCGACACCATGCAGGCGCCGACCGGGTTCTCGGGAACGCACTCGCGGTTGAAAAGGCGGCAATCGTTCGGATTGCGGATGCCGGACATGATGTCGCCGCAGATGCACTGCCCCGCCAGCGCCGGCGGCGCGTAGTCCCACAGCGAGGTCAGGTCGATCGGGAAGCGTTTGCGCGCGTCGACGTGGGCGAACTCGTCGCGCAGACGCAAGTTGCCGTTTGGTACGTGCGCGATGCCGCGCCAACGCCCGCCCTGCGGGCGGAAGACGCGCCACAGTTGCTCCTGCGCGCGAAGGTTGCCCTCGCGCGTGACGCAGCGGGGGAACATGTTCACTACACGCGGCATGCCCGCGCGGATCAGCTCAACTAGTTCGACCAGGCCGGCCATGATGTCGTTCGGCTCGAAGCCCGCGATCACCACCGGAACCTTGTGACGTGCCACGAACGGCTCGAAGACGGCCGAGCCGGTGATGGCCGCGGCGTGGCCGGCGGCGAGGAAGCCTTCGATGCGCGTTTCCGGCATCTCGGCGACGATCTCCATCACCGGTGGGATGTACTTGTGGGCGGAGAGAACCGAGAAGTTCGGCGGCGGGTTGTCGAGGATGACCGCGGCCGTGGCCACCGCCGTCGTTTCGAATCCCGTGGCGAAGAGCACGACCTCCTCGGTCGTCGACCGCGCGATGTCGACCGCCTGCCTCGGGCTGTAGACGATGTCGATCTTCGCCCCCGATGCCTGCGCGTCGGCGAGCGACTTCACGCTTCCCGGCACCTTGAGCATGTCGCCGAACGTGGCGATGCGCGCTCCCTGCGCGGCGATGAGAACTCCCTCGTCGACTTCCGGTACATCGGTCACGCAGACCGGGCAGCCCGGACCCATGATCACTTCGAGCGACTTCGGGAAGAGCGACCGCAGTCCATACTTTGCGATGGCCTGTTCATGGCTGCCGCAGACGTGCATGACGGCGACCTTGCGCCCCATCTCCTTGACCTGGCGCGCAAGCGTGGCGGCCATCAAACGCGCCAGGCGCGGATCGCGGAACTGCAGATCGTTCACGACGAAGCCTCGATCTCGGAGCGGACATCGAGGCTCATCAGGTCATCGCCTCCCTCTGCAAGGAGCATCTCGTACAGCGCTAACGTCTCGGCGATCGACTCCGACGGAATGCGGCGGATGGCGAAACCGACGTGATTGAGGATGTAGTCGCCCGGCGCGACCGGCTCATCGACGATGTCGAGGCGTACTTCCTTGCGCACCCCCCAGAAGTCGACGACAGCGACGGAATCATGCACTTCGATCACCCGTCCAGGAACGCCTAAACACATGCCTCTACCTCCGTTGCTGTTGGTTCTGTGGGGTGGGTGTCGGGGGTCGGGGGTCGGGAGTCGGAGGACTGCAGGGAGTATCCATTGAGGGAGTACGCGGAGCACCCCTCCGACACCCGACCCCCGACTCCCGATACTCGTACTTGCGCATCAGCGACAAACGCCTGTCCCAGTGCGACACCACCATCGCCAGGTGGTACGTCGCGGTTCATCAGGACCGTTGTCTTCGGACGGAGCGCGGCGAGGACCGACTCGGCAAGTCTTGCGTTCTGAAAGCAGCCTCCGCTGAGCACGACCGGCATGTCGCCGTGCAGGGCCAGCGCGGCGCGCGCGATCTCGGCGGTTGCGGCGGCGAGCGTGTTGTGGAAGCGGGCGGAGATCGTCGCCGCGGAGCGCCCGGCCAGCAGATCGTCGACCGCGGCGCGCACCATCGGCCGTGGATCGATCTCCCACGGCGTAATACCGTCGTGGATCACGACCGGATAGAGGCCGCGCTCGCCGTCGTCGGCGACCATGTTCCAGCGGAAGGCCACTTCGCCTTCGTAACGGGAGTCGGGAAGACCGAGAACCATCGCGCCGAGCGCGTCGAAGTAGCGCCCCACGCCGCGTGCCGGCGTCGTGTTGAAGCCGTGCGCGATCATGCGCCGCACGGCGTCGATGGCCTTGTGCGGCAGATCGCGGAAGAGCGGAATGGCATGCAGCGGCGGTTCGCCGCCGAACGTGTCGTCGAGCAACGCCAGCGCCACACGCCACGGTTGCCGGATGGCCTGGTCGCCGCCCGCCAGCACGATCGGCCGGAAGGTGGCGAAGCGCTCGTAGCCTTCGTAGCCGGCGATGAGGATCTCGCCGCCCCATGACGTCCCGTCGGTGCCGAATCCGGCTCCGTCGTAGGCGATACCGATGACGGTTTCATCGATGCCGTGCTCCGCCATCGCGCTGGCAATGTGCGCGTGATGATGTTGCACGCCGACGGTGCGCACGCCATGTTGCGCCATCGCGTAACGCGTGGAGTCATATTCGGGATGGAGGTCGTGCGCGACGACGGCCGGCACGATACCGGTGAACTCCTTCATCCGCTCGATGGCCAGCTCGTATGCGAGCATCGTCGCCTCGCACTCGAGGTCGCCGATATGCGGCCCGATGAACGCGGAGTTGCCGGCGGCGAGGCAGAAGGTGTTCTTGAGATGCGCGCCGCAGGCGAGCACCGGCTCCGCGAAGGCACGCGAAGCGGCGATGGCGCGCGGCACATAGCCGCGGGCGCGGCGAAGGATGACCGGCGATCCGTCGATCACGCGCGCCACGGAATCGTCGACGCGCGTGACGATCTCGCGGCGGTGCACGAGGAAAACATCGGCCACTTCGCGGAGTTGTTCGAAGGCCTCGCCGTCCTTGGTCACCATCGGCTCGTCGGTTCGATTGCCCGAGGTCATGACCAGCGGCACCCCGACGTCGTGCAGCAGCAGGTGATGGAGCGGCGTGTACGGAAGGAAAAGGCCGATGAGCGGGATGTCGTCGCCGCAGACATTCGCGCCGGCACGGCGTTTCGCGAGAACGATCGGACGCTCGATCGACGTGAGCAGCGCCCTTTCGTCATCCGTGAGATGCGCGAGCTCCTCAGCCGCTGCAAGGTCGCGCACCATGATGGCCAGAGGCTTCGCATCGCGGTGTTTGCGGTCGCGCAAACGCTTCACGGCCACCGGCGAGGTGGCATCGCAGGCGAGATGGAATCCGCCCAGGCCCTTGAGGGCGACGATGAATCCGGCGTGAAGAGAGCGCGCCGCGAACTCGATCGGATCGTTCGTCAGGATCTGGTTCCGCCGGCCCCTCATCGCCATCAGTTGCGGCCCGCAGTCGCGGCAAGCGTTCGGCTGGGCATGGAAGCGCCGGTCGAGAGGAGACTCGTATTCGGCGCGGCAGGCCGCGCACATCGTGAACCGCGCCATCGACGTCATCGGGCGGTCATACGGTGCGCCGGTAACGATCGAGTAGCGCGGTCCGCAGTTCGTGCAGTTGATGAAGGGATAGCGGAAGCGGCGGTCGGAGGGATCGAGCATCTCGCGCAGACAGTCGTCGCAAGTGGCGAGGTCCGCGGGAATCGAGACCTGCCGCTCGGTGGAGGTCGCGCTCTGAACGATGGCGAAGCCTTCCGGAGCGTCCCCTTCGGCGGTGGAACAGGTCACGGAACGTACGCGAGCGGCCGGCGGGGCGCCGCTCTGCAGCGTCTCCAGGAAGCGGTCCAGCTCTTCGGCGTTTCCGAAGGCATCGACCGACACACCGCGCGAGTGGTTCCAGACCCGTCCGGCAACGCCGATCCTCTGCGCCACCTGATAGACCCACGGACGGTACCCGACACCCTGAACCGTTCCGCGGATTTCGATATGAAGTCCAGCTCGCGTCATGTTCCGATTCCCGTGCGATCAAAGTAGGCGCATGGGAAACCTCGGGTCATGTCGCAGGACACGGGAGGGTGTGATGTTGATCACGCGAGGAACCCCTCCGCAGATGACGCAGATGAACACAGATAGGTTCTACTGCATCACACGAATCATCAGCGCTCGGGCCGTTTCCTGACTAAAGGAGGTCTTCAGATTTCTTCAGATGGTGGCTCGATGGTGTCACGATCACCGTCTGGTCTTCGCCGGTCTTACATAGAGTAGCCCTTCCGACGAGCATTGCACCACATCTACAATCAGGCTAGAGGACTGTCTGCTCGGAGCATGAGCAGCGGACGGGCGCAGCCACGGTAAGCGTCGAAGGGGCAACGGACGAAATCGCGGAACGAAGCTCCTGCACGATGCTATTCGATTCGCGGAAGTGTGTCTTCGTGATTAAGTTGAGTGCGCGAGCGATACGGTTTCGGTTTCGGATGATGATCTCGGGACGTGTTGTCGATAGCAGCAACAGTGCGGTGCCTGCTGCCATGCTGAGCACACGATCACGAACGAGAAGGAGCGCCGATAGCGTCCATTCGAGATCGTTGAACGAATGGGTGTGATTGTCGCGGAGCGTGCGACCGATCGACACTACGGCGTCGCCGCGACCAGCGGAGTCTCGCAGACGATGGAGGCGAATGATGAGGTTCTCCTGCAGCTTCTGCGCGTCCCCGCACGAAACGCGTTCGACTGCGGCGCCGAGCCTTCCGTTCCCAGTGGCGCCGCACTGGATCATTTCGCTTATGATGGCCCGCCACCTCTCCGGCTCTAGGTTTTTTGTGAGGAACGCACTGCCGAGAATGACGGCCCCGTCCTTGCCGTCGGTCGTCAGCTCATGTTGTTCTTCTCGCGGCGTACCGGCGAAGGCACGTCCGTCAACGACACCAGCTAGATAGGCACTCGCCTGCTCGTCGAGATCCTCAGCGAATTCGGCGAGGGGGGCGAGAAACGAGCTGCGTGCTCCCATCCAACGCGAAACAGCATCTACCGACATCGACGAGAGCCGCTCAATGACATAACGGGCAAGAGGTTTCTTGGGATCGAGACAGTGTTCCACATGCTCGCAGAGAGTGGGGCTGCGCCGCACGTTCGCGGCTCGTGCAATCCATTCGAATCCGTCCTCGTCGTACCTGATCCAATCCGCGATGGCACCCGCGAAATCGGCAAGTTGCACCGCGTCGAGCGCAGTGGGCTTGCGCGACCAGTTCGTCAACCATCGTTCGATGTCGGCACGGAAGTCGGTGCCGTTTGCTTCCGACGAGCGCGCCTGCGCAAGAAGGAGCCGTATCTGATCGACCTTGACGGCGGTCGATCCATCGGGTGGATCGAGCTCCGCGAGTTGCAGCGAGCCGTGCAACGGCCCTTTGCTGACCCGCACATCGATCCACATCTGCACTTCGCGCTTCATCCGGTCTGGATCCCACCCGCGCATGAGAACAAGTGCGCTAATCAAACGCCTGCGCGCAACGGTCGAATTCGTCGCGCGAGCCCAAGCCGAGACCACGGTTGAGAGAGTGTCAAGTGCCTCGGCCCGGCTCGGGCTACCTGCGGCATCTTCGTCAATCCGTCCGATCAACAGACTTGTAAGGAAAGCCAGCGCGTCTTCATAGAGCGCGATCGGGCGTTCGGTTCTCGATTTGCCCTCAGAGTATCGATTCAAACTGGTGAAGTTCGTTCCCCTTGCGCGACGCGCGATGTAGCGCAGCATTGACGACGCTTCGAGTGCCTGTGCATGCCACGCATCGAAAAGGAGGTCCTTGTTGGTTTCGATGCCTTTCTCGCCTTCGACACAGAGCGAGAATACGATCAGGACGAACCACGGTACGGATTTCACCTTTCCCTTGCGCGTTGCCTCGCGCGCGGCACGCCACGCCTGCGTCATAGCCGGCATAGCCGGCGATCCGAACAGCCAGCCCCGCGACATGTCTGTTAAAATCGCATCGAGCGCTCGCGTGACAGACGCGCGAGTGTGATCTTCGCGTGAATGGAAGCTGAACCGCCCGAGGACGCTCTCCAAGCGTTCCTGATGTAGTCGTGCGCCCGGCCAGTCGCGAGCGTGATTTTCGGCCGATCGCACGAGATAGCGATATCGGAACGCGGTCTCAACGGCGCTCATCGCTTCTTCATAAGTGAGCGATGCGATCCAGGGGCGCGCCCAGAGCGACTCCGCCGCGCGCTGATAGAGTGCCGGCTGCTCCTGCAGCTTCCCGAGGAAGCTTAAGGTCGGCGCGCGGTATTCTTCGGGCGTTGGCTCGACGCGGCTGGCGCTCAATTCGACGAGCTCCTGCTCCTTCCCTCCAAGCGTCCACATGGAGCCCCACATCAACAGCTCGTCGAGCGGCGAGAAAAGACATGCCAGCAAAAGGTGCCGAGAGCGAACCGGCATCTCCTGTGTGACGAGGCAATTCAATGACACGCGCTCAGCATCGTCCAGCAGCCGGTTGGGGAGTCCGACCGCTTCGTGCGGCAGTTGTCCGTCGGGAGCGAAGCTCTGAATTGCAATAGCCAAATGAAGCGACGCGAGGCAATTCATGACCGCGAGCTCTGCAGTCGTACCCGCGTCTCCAACGCTCCCGACTGCAGGAATGTCTGCTGTCAGTGGCCCTAGCTCGAAGAACCTCCGCCATGCTTCCGCGTCCAGCGTCAACGACGAGTCATCAACCCTCGTCAAAATTCTCAGCAATTCTGCGAGCAGGCGAAAAGGCTTCCGAGCTGGGGACGTACTCTTCGCCCGGTCCATCGCCGTCTCCGCGGCACTCCACAGCGAGTATGACATCTTAGGATCGCACATCGCACGAAGCTTCGCTGCCCCGATGTGTGGAAGAGCAACTGCGAGTGTACCTGCTGCCTCATCCGCTTTGCGATCCGCATCCTCTGCAGTCTTCTTGTCAGCGTCAGCAGAACCGGTCGACTCAATCCGCGTTGGTCTCTCACGGCGCTCGAGAACAATCGGCCTCTGCTTCTTCAACAAGGCCGTCAATACGCGAAACAGACGTTCCTCGGGATTGAGGTCGTGTTTCTCACCAGAAAACAGATCGATCACTTCGATCTGGCGTGATCTCCAATAGTCGGTTTTAGTTGTCGTCGTGCCGAATTGAATTGAATAGGCCAGGGGACAGTCATTACCAAGGTTCCGGAGCACCGATTCGTTGATTCGCCGGAACGCTGGATCGTTGAGTCCAAATCCCACAAAGAGCACTTGTGATTCGACGAAACTTTTGGTCACGAAAACGTCGAGCAGCGGGTTCTGCGTCATTTGAGCGAGGAAATCGTCGCCTGTAATGACAATGGAACTCGCGTCCCGCCGGAAGCAACCGTTAACTTTGATGATTCGCGGAGGTCGGCGTCGGTGTACGAGATCCCGGCCAGAAATGACAACTTGAGGGTCGAGATAGACGGCTTCGAACGCGCGCTCGAGAAGTGTGTCATAATTAGTCGTAATAATCTCACGGAAATTCAGTGTGGTGATGCACTCGTGGACACGGCCCGGCCGGTGCTCATTATCCTTGATCGATTCCATCACGGCATCGATCAGCGCCTTCCGGCCGAAGGCCGTCTGATAGTAATCAGCGACGCGCAGCGGATCTGGCTCGGCGCTGACGTCCTGTTCGAGTTGAGAGCGGAGGCGATTCGACACGTGTTCCCATCCCGGCATGTGATTGCTACTACCATCGACACTCTGCGCATTGAATGAAAGACCCGCACCCGCAAAGAGAACGACATCGCCGAGAGCTAGTTCATGCGCGAGGTGATACAGACAGCGACGACCGACTTCGCTCACGAAGGTGAGATCATCGATGGGATCGCCACTCACGAGATCACCGCCACGATGTCAAGCACGTCCATGGCCGCCTCGCGCTTCGCGACAATGAATCGCTCCTCCCCACAAACGCGAAGCATTTCATTGTGCGTCGGGCCCGCCTTCGCGTAGTTGGTGTAAAAGACGACTCGGGTCGCCGAATCCCACTTCTTGATCCACTCGTACTGCTGCGATCCGGGCGGCTTCATCGCGAAGTCGAGAATTACCGCTTTCGGTCGCACGCGATCGAGCTGCGATCGAAGCCACTCCTCGTCGCGCACCCAGCGCAGGGTCTCGCACGTGTGTCCGCTGTCCTCGAGGTACTCGGGAAGCAGATTGGTCTCATCATCGATCAGTAAGATGCGCATCGTCGCGGGTCGCTCCTCGTTTGGTGTTAAGGGGCGGCAGATAGACGGTAAACGTCGTACCGCGATCTTCGTTGCTAAACGAAAGTCGGCCACCAAGTGCTGTCACATAAAGATAAGCGATATTTAGACCAAGACCGAGGCCCGGAATTTCGGCGTCTCGTGCGTGACGACCGCGAAAGAACGGTTCAAAGATCCGATCCTTTTCCCTACTCGGGATTCCAGGGCCATAGTCGCGTATTCGGAACTCAGCGCCGTGATTTTCCTTGACGCTGACCTGAATGCTAACTGAGCTATCGAATGGGCTGTACTTGATCGCATTACCAACGAGATTCAGCAACACGTCATAGAGCCGAATCTCATCGGTGAGAAACATAGTCCGCTTTACGTCGGCGTCGCCGGGCTTCTCGAAGTCGATCTCTACTTTTCCCTTTGCTTCTGGGCGCATAGTTCGGACGACGTCATATGTCAGTGTCGCCAACGATATTTCCGTCAGTTCCAGCTGCGTTTCACGACCGTCAAATGAGAGGATCGCGTCAATGACCCCCTGCATGTGCCGTCCCTGGCGTAGGATCTCGTTGTACTTGGCGAAGCGTGCTTCACGGCGCCCAGTCGCGTCCAT
This sequence comes from Thermoanaerobaculia bacterium, assembly GCA_035576505.1. Lineage (GTDB taxonomy): Bacteria > Acidobacteriota > Thermoanaerobaculia > Gp7-AA8 > Gp7-AA8 > JADGNZ01. Next base: position 19,243 of record DATLWH010000219.1, read on the forward strand.
ACGCCCGTCGGCAAGAATGCGCGCATGGGAGCGGACGTGATAGACTGGCGAGCCGAGGTTATGCGCGACCATCGAAAAAATGCGCCCTTCCATCGCCTGCTGCTGCATCGATACTTGACGGAATAACAGCGCGTGCACGACGAGAAGTGCTGTAATGCGCAATGTCATAAAGCGGCCAGGATCGGCGTACCGGTCGAAGCCAAAAATAAAAACGCGCGGATATAGGCCTTCCCCGACTTCTTTTGTTACAATAGCTCGCCAGCGAACGCCGCGTTCGTCTGGCCTTAGGTTGATGGACTCGTCGGGATCGGCGGTAGCGATTCTCGCAAGCAGCCACTCCGGGGCTCGATCGGGCAAGCTATCGACAATGCGAATCCCTCCATTTTGCTCAAGTATTCGCAGCCGGGCGATAGAGCCGTCCTTTTCTAGTTCGGCGAATGCTGCATACGTCGGCTCGGTCGACAAAACCAGTCGCATGAAGAGGTTCGCGAAGGCGACGTTGATCAGCCGATGGTGCTCAGCGAGGCGAGACATGGCCTCTGCGTTGTTCCGTGGAAGAACGGCTTCTTCCGTAACTAGGCGCTCAACGGTCGCTACGACGTCCTGGAGGAGCTCGTTCTGCTGTTCGTTTACCAGGATCTCATCCCAGGTTTCGGCAATGCGCTCGAGCAGAAGTCGCTCGACCGGCAACATCGTTTCGGTTGCATCGAGAAGCTCATCGCGTAGCCTTCGCCACAATGTCAGAGGGAGGTCGAAGTCTTCCGGCTGGAGCGCCTCCAGCGGCGTGAGCCACATATCCTCGTGCTTGCGCATCCGATAGTGATTCAATGCGGCAATAAGAGGCTCGAACTGAAGAAGAAACTTCGTGGAGTGGTAGACGGACACACGTGCGCTGAACGAGATGTTCAAGCTTGAGATCTCTTCCAGGGTTTTGACGCCGAGAAGCGGACCGACCAGATCGTAATAGCGCGCGGTGTCGTCGATGAAGTCGAAGTAGTCTCTCTGGTTCCCCTTGCCGCATAGGTCGATGAGGAGGCTAATCGACTTGCGGACGTCCTCGACATCGCCGTCGGCTAACGAACTCTCGAGGTCACGAACAGTCTCAATTGTGTGTCCCGCAGTACGGAGACGCTCCAGTTGAACATCTGGCATTGGCTCGTTGGTCCGAAGGCAGGAGTGCGTGTTCGGCTCCGCTATTGCCGCACACTGGCCCGCGAG